>CAXHHS010000474.1:0-5911 GCA_964015645.1 uncultured bacterium | reverse complement strand
CAACTCTTTTAAGGAGGTATTTTGAAAAACAATCCCCGTTTATCAATCCAGGTTTTGATATTGATCTTTTCAATGATGTCTGTAAATGCCCAGCGAGATTTGGGCTACCGCCCCACGGATTCCGGCGGGCCGCTACTGCCGGAGCAGGCTGCTTATGATGTTACTTTTTACGATTTGGATATGGCGATTTTTCCAGATGAACAATCGATTAAAGCAAACTTAACCGTAACAGCCAATATCGTGCATCCGCTGGAGTGGTTTGTGTTGCACCTGGATATGGCATATATGGTTTCAGCAGTTGAGCTAATCGATTCCGATAAAGCCACGCCTTTAAATTTTAGCCATCGCGAGGGGCAGGTTTGGAGCCACTTGCGACCTTCCAAACAGCCCGGCGAAGCGGTTGCCATCAAGGTAACATATCACGGTAAACCGCCAGTGGCAAAAGCGCCGCCCTGGGTCGGCGGATTTACCTGGGATAAAACCGCCAGCGGTCAGCACTGGTTTGCCACCTCTTGCCAAAACGACGGGGCGGACCTCTGGTGGCCTTGCAAAGACCATCCCTCCGATGAACCGGATTCGATGGCATTAAGTTTTACCGTTCCCAAACCGTTGGTAGCGGCATCCAACGGGAAACTGCGCGGCGTTACAGAAAATCAGGATGGCGCGCGCACCTACAACTGGTTCGTTTCCACTCCCATCAACAATTATGGCGTAGCGTTAAATGTTGCGCCCTATCGCACCATCGAGGAAACTTATACCAGTATCGCCGGGGAAACCATTCCCGTTACCTACTGGGTGCTGCCGGAAAATGTTGAAAAAGGCAAAGTGTTGATGAAAGAAATTCTCCAGCACCTCGCCTATTTTGAGAAAATGCTCGGCCCTTATCCGTTTCGGGCGGATAAATACGGCGTGGCGGAAACGCCTTTCCTGGGGATGGAGCACCAAACGATTATCGCTTATGGCAACAATTACCGCAGCGGCCCCTGGGGATACGATATTTTGCACCACCACGAGCTGGGGCACGAGTGGTGGGGCACTTTGGTTACTGCGCTGGATTGGCGGGATTTTTGGCTGCACGAGGGGTTGTGCTCTTACATGCACCCGCTCTACATGGAACATCTGCAAGGACGGGAGGCGTATTTGAATGCCCTGCAAGGCTCGCGTTCCCGCATCAAAAATGACAAACCGGTTGCACCGCGCACCTCTCACACTACCACGGAAATCTATTTTACCGCCCCGGATTACACATCCACCCACGGGGGAATTTTTAACAAAGGAGTGTGGGTGTTACACACGCTGCGCTATCTCATCGGCGATGATGCTTTTTTCAAATCGCTGCGCCGCATGGCCTATCCTACCCCGGAAATGGAAACAATGATTGATGGCCGCCAATGCCGTTTTGCCACCACGGATGATTTCGTCGCGCTCGTCGAATCGATTTCCGGAATGAAGTTGGGCTGGTTTTTTGAAGTTTACATTCGCCAGCCTATTCTGCCCCGCCTGGTAAAACACGTTCGGGAAAATGCGCTTGTATTGCGTTGGGAAACGCCGGAAAACCTTCCTTTCCCCTTGCCGGTGGAAGTTGAAATTGCCGGCAAAGTGCAGCGAATCGCAATGGGCAACGGAGAAAATTCGCTTAAACTCCCCGCAGGCGCTCGCTATAAAATCGATCCCAACCAATGGCTTTTGATGGAGCAGGTGGAATGAGGAGTAAAAGATGCTATCGATGGGTAACAATCGGGGATTTAGATTCCGAGGCTAAAGAGCAGGCCAGGACTAAGATTTGTAGTTCCTTAGCCTTAGCCTGCTCCTTCGCCTTACCGTCCAAAACATCTAAATTTTTGGCTGCTCGAAGTATAATCATCTTTCTTATCAGCACCATTTTTCTAACGGCGATTTATTCCCCCGCACAAACCCTCGATGACGCCGCCGACGCGCTATTAGCCAATCCGAATCATACCGCGAGAAGTGAAATTAATGAAGTTGAAACGAAAACCGATTCTCTGACAGTTCAACATTCTGCCTCAACTACAACTGCTTTTAAGCTGACAATTCCAGAGGATTACCAGCGAAAACCGTTGCATCCTTATTTTCGGGATGAATACCGCGTTGTAAAAGATTTGCGCCGGTTAGTGCGTTTCGCCGCCAATCGCGGTATAACCGGATTCGAATCGGTAGAAGACCTGGTGGAAATCGGGCAAAATTTGCCGCTGGAAAAACAAACTGCCATCGTCAGCAGCGCCATGATGGGTAGCGCAGCGAACATCCTGGCCGGGATAACCAATAAACAACTGCGAAAGCGTAAGATCAAATTTATTCGCTGGGATGTGGATCGCGTGACCCTGCGTACCCGCTATCGCCGGATGTTTTCTCTATTGCTATATAAAGGTGCATTCGCAGATGGCGTTTCGTTGTATTTCCCCAAAGTTCGTATCAATTATGCGTTGTATGCCACCTCTTTTTATGCGCTGCACGGGTTTACCTATTGGGTTAACCGAAAGTTTGGCGCCAGTTACCGCTTTGGCAGCGGGCAGGAAATTTACTCGGGAATAATTTCGCCTTATCGAAGGTTTCGCGTGATATTGAGTTATCGCAAAAACTACCAGCAAATTAGCACCAGCGTGGAGCTTCGCAATACTAAATTTGTAATTCTGCGATTTATTTTCTCAAATATTCTGATTCGAAAGCAGAGCAGCGCCTTCCGCAGCGAGATGTTGGTGCGGTTGTAATATTTCTGCGTCATACATCATCCCCCATTGCTGATATCAAGCGCAGCTATCGCATAAATATATTTTCAGGCGGCTCAATTGCGATACAACTTCAACAGAAACGGAAGGGAAATTGCCGCACACAACAGCTCAAATACCCCGGCGATAACAAACGTCCAGCGATACGCCTCTACCACCGCCAGCGATTGTTTAAACCAAAAAAATAAACCGCCGCCAAGTAGCGGGCCAATCATAAATCCCAAAGATCCGGCGACGTTAAAACCGGCGAATACCGTTCCGTAATGTTCTTGAGGCGCTAAATCTTTACACATTGCCAGGGTTGGCGCAAACATAATTGCGCTAAGAATGCCGCTAACTAGCATCGCCAGCCAGAGAGAGCTATTATCCAGAAAACCGTAGGTCATAAACGCAAATCCAAATAGAACGCTGCCGGTGACCATCAACCACATCCGGCCAATGCGGTCGGAAAGTCGCCCTACAGGATAGCACAATAGTGCCAGCGGCAGCAAAAAAATCGATAGCTGCCCGCCGCGTTCTGCCGGGTTTAACACTAAAATATCGGTCATATATAGCGTGAAGGTGGATACAATGACCCCGATGCACAAGCGGTCAATAAATGTGTAGGCATAGGGGATGGATAACCAGGTATTTTCCCGCATCAGGCGTAAAAAAGCATGTTTTTCAGCAGCCGTTTTATGGGAATGGTGGCGTATGGCCAAAAGTGCAAACATTGCTGTAAAGAGAGAAACGCCGCCAGCAGCCCATAAAACGATACTTGCTTCGTTTTTGGCAATAATACCGCCTAACGGAACGCCAATCGTTACGCCGAACATAATCGTTCCCCCTAACGCTCCCATAACCCTGCCCGAACGCCCCCTGGAACTCAAATCCGCACCGGACGCCAGCCAGGCGGAAAGCGCTGTAATGTGCATGGCGCCTTCGATAAAGCGTGCCAGCATCAATATGCCAAAGGTAGAAGCGCTTGCCATTACGAAAAAACAGATCGCATTTCCGGTTAACGCCATTAAAATCACCATTTTCCGGCTTTGCGCTCTATCGATTAGACGCCCGGAAAGGGGGGCAAATACAATTGCGCCGACAAGGCTGGTAGACATAAAGGCGTGTGCCCAAAACGTATCAACACCATAGCGAATGCTTACCAATTCTTTTAATACGGTTACGATCATCGTGACCGGCAGCATGGTTAGCAAGGTTCCAACGCCGACAATTATAATCCGGCTGATGGATTGCGTTTTTTGCGCTGCTTCGAAGGATGTGTCAATTTTTACAGGCATCTGTTTCGTAAACCCTTTAATTCTCTTCGAAGCTGTTTTAAAAGTTGATTTCCTTGCCACCCACGAAGTGGTTCCTTTGGAAAAAGATGCTAAGACACAAAGTTTCACCAAGATATTTTAATGTTTCTTTGTGTAACTTGGCGGCTTCGAGGCGACTTTTAAAACGGCCTCTTAATAAAGCGCCCAATATAATCAGAAATTATAAAAATTCTTACCGGAAAAATAGTGTATTTGTGCAGCAAAACCTCCCGGAGGTTCAAATATGGCGTCGTTATGATGCTTACTGGCAGTTTTACCTCTATTTTGAATCACGTTTAAATTAAAACCTCCGGGAGGTTTACAGGCTAAAAATGGCAAACCCGAATCGAAATAAAAAAATCGAAACGAAAATTTGCAGGATTCATCACAAATCAAAACGGGCGGTTTTAAGCCTGCAAATGAAAAAAATATCTTGAAAAATATCTTGATTTATTCAACCCCGAAAATTACCTTGACGCCGGAATTAGTGATCACGACTAAGCCTGGTTTCTGCAGAAAATCAATATCTGTCCCAAATCATGGAGGAGCAATATGTCATCGAAAGAGCGGCAAATTGATATGCCATTTGCTAATGGCGTAAATGGTAATGGCAACGGAAATGGAAATGGCCACTCCGAACCTAAGACACCTGTTAGTGAAACCACCACTCAGTTAGAATTTAGCCCCCCGGAAACCATTATTAAACGCGATGGCCGAGAAGTCCCGTTTGATATAAAGCGAATTGAAAACGCTTTACGTGCTTGCTTTAACAGTTTAAAACGTGAATCCGGCACCCCGGTTACGGAGCTGGCGCAGCAGGTTGTTAATATCATTGCGGCAAGAGATGTTGTATCGACTGTTGAAGAAGTTCAGGATGCTGTTGAAATGGTGTTACAGGCCGCCAAAGAGTACGATGCTGCCAAGCACTACATTTTATATCGCGCAGAACACGCCAAAAAGCGCCAGGAACGCCCGGTTCCCGAAGACGTTCGGTCGGCGTTTGGCGATTCCGATCAGTATTTTCCGACCCAGTTGCAAAAATTTCAGTTTTATGATAAATATTCTCGCTTTAACTACGAGTTAGGCCGCCGCGAAACCTGGATCGAAACAATCGATCGCGCTGTTGGTTACTTAAAAGAGCTTTCCGATTACCGTTTGCCAGCCAAAACCTACGAACAGATTCGCAAAGGAATGCTGGAAATGAAAGTAATGACCTCCATGCGCCTGCTGGCGATGGCCGGTTCCGCAGCACGCCGGAATAACATCTGTATTTACAATTGCTCCTACATGCCGGTCGATGCGTTGGATTGTTTTGTAGAAGCGTTGATTATTTCCATGTGTGGCTGCGGAGTGGGTTTTTCCGTTGAGAGCAAATATATCGAAAATTTTCCGCGAATTCGCCGGCAGTTAGGTATCGAACCGGTAAAGTATGTTGTGGAAGATTCCGCCGACGGTTGGGCAAATGCGCTGCGTTTTGGCCTGGAAACCTGGTTCGATGGCGGCGATGTCCGTTTTGATTATTCGCAAGTACGCCCGGCAGGCGCCCCGCTGCGGATAAAAGGCGGGCGAGCGTCCGGCCCGGAGCCGCTGCGTAAAATGCTGGAATTCGCCCGCTCGCGGATTTTGGCGCGCCAGGGCAGTTTCTTACGCTCGCTCGATGCCCATGATATTATGTGTGCCGTGGGAAGCGCAGCCGTTTCTGGCGGCGTGCGTCGCACCGCGATGATTTCATTATTTGATTATGATGACAAAGAAATGCGCTTTGCCAAAAGTGGCGATTTTGAACGCCACAACAACCAGCGCTGGAATGCCAACAATTCCGCGGTTTGGCCGGAACGCCCCATTACACAGGCAGAAACAGCCCGTTAT
>CAXHHS010000473.1:0-5913 GCA_964015645.1 uncultured bacterium | reverse complement strand
ATGCAATGGAGTCTCGTGGGCTCGGAGATGTGTATAAGAGACAGCTCAAATGTGTATTAAAACCCACCCACCTGTGGTAAAATATTCACAGTTTCTTTTTTGTTCAACCAAAAGCAAGTCAGCAAAAAATCACCATAAATTCTTTATTATTAATAATTTATTTTTGCAATCTTTTTTGCAAAAATAATTGGCGAGGTATTTGAATAAATTTGTCGAGAAAGGATAATAATTTTAAAAAAAGAGCCGATTGTTTTATACAAAAAACGGTTCTAAATAAATACCTCAACAAATTTAAGGAGGATTTAAAATGAAAAAAGCTACCGTATTTCAAACCATGTTCGTTATCGCTTTAATTGCAGCAATTTTGTTTAGTGGATGCAACAAAGACGATTCCACCGGCCCGGCAGAAGTTGCGCCGGAAATTCCCCCGATAACCACCCTGGAAATTGATTTTTCGAGTTTTGATACTACCAATGCCAAAGCTCTTGGAAAGCGAGGTGGCGATGATCGAATTTTGATGAATAACAATTGGCGGGTGGCTGCCTCAAAATTGGGCCTCTGGAACCTGGTGTTAGTACTCAATTTAGCCGTGCCGGTTACGGCATTTAAAGCCTCGTTTACCCAGGTACCGGTTTTGAATGACGGCACCTGGACATGGTCTTATAATTTCGGTCTCGGGCAATCCGCAGAATTAACTGCCCGGCCATCCGGCGGCAATATCATTTGGGAAATGCGCATTACCAGGCCGGATGTCTATACCGACTATCTCTGGTTTAGCGGCGAATCCAATCTTAACGCAACTGCCGGTACCTGGCGGCTCAATTTTAATCCCCAGGATCCTGCACCCTATCTCGATATCGTCTGGAATCGCAATCCCAGTGATGGCACTTTCGACATCAAATATACCAATATCCGGGCAGGCGATCCCGGCAATGGCGGATTTATCTTTGCCGGATTTACCAACAATTCGCCCTTCAATGCGTTTTACGAAATTCATAATCCCGCTGTTAATAATGATGTGAACATCGAGTGGAACCGCACGGATTTTAGCGGTAGAATTAGCGACCGCCTGGCCTTTGGCGATACTGATTGGCATTGCTGGGATACGGCCGCGAATAATTTGCAGGATATGGTTTGCCAGTAAAAAAGCTTGTGGCTTTGAAGGATGAAGGTGTGAAAGATAAAGGAAAAATAAACTCTTCAAAAAACAGCTTTTGAGCCTACTTGAATTGCCCTTTGAGTTTGTCAAAAATTCAAAGGGCAATTTGTTTATTCTTCCGATACTATTTTATCAACTGCATTTTTCGAATATCTCTAACTTCGTTTCCGATTTTTATGGCATAAAAATAAACGCCGGAAGGAGCAACCTGCCCGGATTCATCTTTTCCGTTCCATTGAATAGAATGTTCTCCCGGGGATTTTAATCCTGGCTTAAGCGCGCGAACCAAACGGCCTGAGAGATCAAATATGTTGATCTCAACAACTTCCGCTTGTTTCATTTGATAGCGAATGGTCGTTTCCGGGTTAAAGGGATTGGGGTAATTGGCAAGCAGCCTGAAAGCATCCGGCGTTTGCAATCGCTCGTCTTCTATCGAAGTCACATTGCTGGCGCTGCAATTTGCGGGTACGGAAGCGGCTTCCGGTGGGAATGCAAAATTTTCAGGCTGTAATAATTGGATCAAAGAAGCGCCGTCCTCAAAATCTTCTTCGAACAAGACGGTTTCGATGCCGTTTGAATACCATCGCAATGAGATTGTATCAAACCAGGCAATACGTTGTGTTGTATCATTATGAGTGACATAATTAACTCGAAATGCCTGGGCGGATAGCGGATTATGGCCAAATTGAAAAGGACCTGCCTGCGAGCCATTCACTGATAGAAAATATGTTTGACCGGAAAGGTTCATGGTAATTTTTACGCTATTCCAATTCAACGAATCGTAGCTTAACGTATTGTTTACCAGGCCGTTTGTAAAATCAAGCGAAAAAAATGTCGCTGCTTCGGCATTATCCATTCCGATGTATGTGCCAACCGTTCCATCGGAAGAAAACGGAATAACCGCAAATTCCAAAACCAGCGAATCAGTCTCCGAAAAATAATTTTTTTCGAAATAAGCATACCATTCAAGATATGCGTATTCATCTCCGGCGTCATCCTGTTTAACAGTAATTGCTTTACCTGCAAGGCTATCCGGGCAGCTTTCAGCCAGGATACCCGGTAAACAAAACGCAGCAAGTAAACACCCCCAAAGAACCCCGGCTTTAAAAAACTTTCGATACACTTCCTTAAAAAACAAGGTTTTAGCAAAGTTCATTATAAAACCCTCCCTATGAATTTTTGAATGAGTTTGTAGGTCCGAACGTTTTAGTTTACCGGCTGTAAAACCAGGTAATGTGATAATTATCAACTATTTCAGGAATAAGTTTTTACGGTATTTTAAGCCTGTCTTTTAGGATTGAACGAGCGAAATTTCTTCTCTCCGAATCAATCAAGCTGATTTAGCGGTGCTTTCTTTGCATTTAAAATTACTACACGGTATATTGTATTTCTCAATGTTTTACAAAAGAAATGAAGGAGTCTTAATGAAGCGGTTTTTAGTGATTTATATTTGGCTGCTAATCGTTTTAGCGGGTCTTTTTTCCTGCGGCTCTCCTCCCAAAGCCGACCTGGTAATACACAACGGAACCATTTATACCGTAGGCGATGCCATGCCGAAAGCGGGAATGGTAGCAGTTTCCGGCGATAAAATCGTTCACGTTGGCAGCAATACGGAGGCTGATGTCTGGATTGGCGAGCAAACCCGGGTTATCGATTTACAGGGCAAAACCATGACGCCGGGATTCATTGAAAGCCATGGCCATTTTATTGGCCTGGGCAAGGCAAAGTTGCGCCTGGATTTAAACGGCACTCAAAATTACGATGAAGTGGTGGCGATGGTAGCGGAAGCAGTTAAAACGACCAAACCGGGCGACTGGATTTTGGGTCGCGGCTGGCATCAAAGCAAATGGAATAAATCCCCGGAGCCACAAGTGCGCGGATTTCAAACTCATGCTGCATTGAGCAGCGTATCGCCGGATAACCCGGTTTACTTGCGCCACGCCAGCGGGCACGCAGCAATCGCCAATGCCAAAGCAATGGAAATTGCCGGGATTACCCGCAGCACAACCGTGGAAGGCGACGGCGAAGTCATCAAAGATGCACGAGGAAATCCAACCGGCATTCTGACGGAAAATGCCATGGAATTGGTTAGCAATCTCGTACCAAAATCGACGCCGGAAGTATTGAGCAAGGCGATGGATTTGGCAATGGAGGAATGTTTGCGAAATGGCATCACCACATTCCACGATGCCGGTGCCCTGGAAGCGGAAATCGAAATCTTCAAAAAATACCTGGATGAAGGCAAATTGAAAACGCGCTTGTGGGTAATGCTGGAAAGCGAATTAGACGGCGAATATAACCACGAGTTTTTGGAAAGATGGTACCAAAACGGCCCGGAGATTGGGTTAGGGAATCACTTTCTAACCATTCGCAGCATCAAAATCCATGCGGATGGCGCATTAGGCTCGCGCGGGGCCTGGCTGCTGCAAGAATATCTCGACCGCCCCGGCCACTTTGGCCACGAAACCGTTCCGATGGAAGAAGTTTACAACACTTCCGTAAATGCGCTGAAATACGGCTTTCAAGTTTGCACTCACGCGATTGGCGACCGGACCAACCGCGAAGTGCTGGATATGTACGAAAAAGCGTTTTCGGAAAACCCCGAACAGGTCAAAGACGCTCGCTTCCGCATCGAGCATTCCCAACATTTGAGCGCAGCGGATATTCCGCGTTTTGCGAAATTGGGCGTTATCGCTTCCATGCAAGGTATCCACATGGCTTCCGACCGCCCCTGGGCCATCGACCGCCTCGGCAAGGGGCGCATTGTGGAAGGCGCCTACGTCTGGCGAAAACTGTTGGATTCCGGCGCAAAGGTCATTAACGGCACCGATGTGCCGGTAGAGCCGCTTAGCCCAATTGCGTCTTTTTACGCCTCCGTAACCCGCCAAACACTCAAAGGCGATCCCCCCGGCGGTTACGAACCAAATCAAAAAATGACCCGCGAAGAAGCCCTGCGCTCCTACACCCTGGATGCCGCCTACGGCGGGTTTGAAGAAGACATCAAAGGCTCTATTGAAGCTGGCAAACTGGCAGATTTTGCGGTATTTTCCCAGGACATCATTACCGTTCCGGATAACGAATTGTTAAATACAAAAGTGGATTATACCATCGTCGGTGGTAAGGTTCTGTTTGAAAGAGCGCAATAAAGGCGTATTTTCAGCTCGATAATGATAAGTTAGGCAAAGGGGAGTTAGACTTTGATTTGATTTTCTTAATGGGATAAGAGTTTCACCAATCATGATTACAGGGGGGAATTTTAGATGAAATTGATCCTCAAAAATATTT
Source organism: uncultured bacterium (assembly GCA_964015645.1). GTDB lineage: Bacteria > Calditrichota > Calditrichia > RBG-13-44-9 > J075 > CAXHHS01. The sequence goes on along the minus strand of CAXHHS010000473.1, from coordinate 1,469 downwards.
GGTTTTTACCTGTTTACATTACCTTGTTGATTTCCACTCCTGCGTTTTCCCAAGAAACTCCTGGTGGCCATGCAGAGGTTTGGAATAATGTTAAAGCATATTGGCATCTATGGGCTGAACGAGATTTAGACGGTTTCATGGAATATTTTGATAAGGGCTTTAGCGGATGGAATTATGATAACCCTATGCATATGAATAAGGAAGCGACCAGAAAATGGTTAACTCTCCAATTTCAATCCAAAGAAGTGATGGCATATGATATAAGTGCCATTGATATTAAAATTCATGATACGATTGCCGTCGTCCATTATTATTACTCTTTTCTGAAAAAAGATACCCAGGGTAAAGAACAGAAATGCACCGGGCGAAAATCTGACATCCTAATGAAACAAGGTGATAAATGGTTACTAATCGCTGACCATGGTGGACACACTTCTGAAAAGGGAAATTAGGCACTTTCGTGCTATTTTCTGCACAAAATCGGCAAAAAATTTATCAAGGAATCGAAAATAGAGTCTCCTACCGGCACGTTTCACAGCGAAGCTGTGGAACGAGAAATAATTTTTTTTCCGGTAGTTTAATAAACCTAAAAATGGCAGCGACGCAAACCAACTTATCTAATCAACATTAATTTGAGATTCCCGGGGAAAAAAATATAGCGAAAGCATTTTCAGTGGCATCCTGGAATGTAGAGCATTTTGGCAAAGATCGCAGCAAGGTAAACAGCGCTATCCAATTCCTTGCCGGCCAAAACGCCGGCATTGTGGCAGTTTACGAAGTTGAAAGTAGGGAGGTATTTGTTCTCACCAGGACAACCATACCCGGGTACCAATTCCATATCACCGAAGGGCCGCAGACCCAGGAAATCCTGATCGGCATTATGGTAAATCACCGGATACGTCTTTGTTGAATCTTCCGCGTAGTGATTGGGAAGATAGACATTTAGCGTTCTGTTCTCCTAAAATATTGGAATGAAACTCGATAGTTTCGCCGATGGTGAAGCCGGTTCTTTCTGCGATTTCAAGTTCACCTTGAGCGCAAAGCAGTGAAGTGGATGAAAAAGAGAAATTTTGCTGTTTTCATGGTGTTCGATTTATAGAGTGGTCTTTAGCCCCACAGCCTAAATCTCGTAACCGCATCATAGCGCTGGTTGCACCAGCGATTTTCAATCACTTCACCTTATTTCCAAATCTTGCGTGGAACCAAATGGGCGTTTGATACCTCATCCAAAATGAAAACCTCGCCGGAAAACAATTGGTTTTCGTCTCTTTTAGTATGCACTGACGCTTCGGGCAGGGAGATCCCCTCCAGGGAATCATTGGTCAAATGCACCTCGAAAGCACTAACAGCGCCCATTGTATTGTTAGGTAAAGCCACTACCTGGCGCTTGCAGCGGCTGCTATGTAAGTCATAAACCAACTTACCCTCTTTGAGCTTAGGATAGTTTGCTGTCTCTGATACACATCTCC
>CAXHHS010000472.1:0-5926 GCA_964015645.1 uncultured bacterium | reverse complement strand
GGTGAAAATCCAGGAGGTAAAAAGGAGTAGAAATAAGATGCTGTATAGTTTGAGGTGTTGAAGAGAGCGAACTGCAGCAACCATCCCTGATTTTCTCACTGAACGCTTCGAAGATCTGTCCCCTTCTTCGTAAGGCGGGGAATATTTTGGGGGGGCTTGACAAAAAGCCTGGTTCAGCTTAGATTTTTTAAAACTTATGAAAAGTGAAATTACGCTCATTTGGATTTATCTAACATGGAGCGCACATCTTTGATTTTTTTCTGAAAGCGAGTATTTTCCGGGTCTTTTTCCAACAGTTGTTGAAATACGTCGATTGCTTCTTCAAATCGCCCCTGGGAAATATAGATTTCGCCTAATGTTGGCGAAAGAATCGGCGGGCGGCCAAAGCGGGTTGTTTTCTCCGATGATGGTAATGATGGCTGTGACGGTTCAAAACCCGGCTCCGCTTCCGTTTCCTGCGTTTCAGGAGTTTCGCCGGGAAACTCTTCGTCCGGTTCGTAGGAATAGGGAAATTCCGTCTCATCTTCCGCTGCCGGCGATTCAGTTTTATTACCGGGTTCTTCGGCATCGTCGGCGATAATTTCTTCCACCATAGAACTGTAGTCCAGCAGATCCACATCAGATTCCTTCGGCTTATCCTCATTTTCAGGTTTCGATTCCGAAAACAGGATGTTGCCAAAGTTCATGTCATCCGATTCGACCTCCTCTTCTTTTTCGTCGCCAAGTTCTTCGATTTCGTACTCCGAAAAAAAGTCATCTAATTCTGAAACGATGTCAATTTCCTCAAAATCATCTTCTTTCGATTCTTCCGGTAACGATTCCGCTGCTTCTACTTCCAGGGGCGATGTTTCTTCCGGCGGATCAAATTGGGGAAGTTGATGATTTTCATCTTCTTCATCATAAAGATCGATATTTTCGAAATCATCAACTGTCGGAGTATCTTCTTCGAACCTGGTTTCGCTTGCTTCTTCACGATCGATGGAAATATCACCTAATGTTTCTTTAAATACTTCATCAACTTTTTGAGAGATGTCCAATTCTTCGGTTTCATCCATTTCCACTTCAAAGAGGTCTTCGAGGCTGGCTTCGGGTTGCTGGTAGTCGCTAAAATCACCGGTATCTCCCGGGAATTCGCCTTCCAGTTGCATGCTCTCAAATTCATTGAGCTGCATCATTTCCGATTGTTGAAATGCTTCGGCGGCGTCTTTGTTAAAGGGATCGAGCAAGTAGTATTGCAAACTGCTATCGCGTGCCGATTGTCCCAACTCCAACTCTTCATTGATATCGCCTAACAGCCTCCAGGCTTGCAGATTTTTAACATCGTTAGCAAGGCTAAGCTCCAAATACGTTTTGGCTTTGTTGAGATCATCGAGGCGATAGTGGCATAACCCTAAGATATACTGGCCAAATGCGTAAAAGGGATGCTTGCGAACGCCTTCTTCTGCAATGGAGCGGGCTTTTTGCGTCATACCGGCTTCGATATACTTTGCAGCTAAAAAAGCGAAAATAATGGAATCCGGATGGTCAGCATAAAACTTCTCTAAATTGTTTTGCTCAAAGAAGCTATTCATTTTTTTCCTTCCTGAGTTTAAATTCGAACCTATATGCTCGATATAAACAAATATAACTTATTGATTTTCTCAACTTTAACGGAAAAAAATTAATTTCTATTTCGAATCTTTACCACGCACCGATTGTGCGATTGATGATTTCAGTAATAATTTTTTCTGTAGCGAAATCGACTGCTAGATCCCTTTCATCGAGCGAAGCGGAACCGCTAATTGTACCAAAATCAGAGACATTGCCACTCCAAAGCGGTTTATCGGTGTGCTGATTTGTGCATTCGATTTTAACGGTGACTACCATTTGTTCTTCTTCTACATTTTCATCTTCGGATATTGCCGTGCGGCGAGTTTGAACGGGGAGAATGGTTCCCGTCATTAGCAAATCAGCTTCTTCTTCGTTATCAATTACTCGCAAATTGTTGTCTTCTACAAATGCCTCGATAACCCCCTGGGTCATTTTTTCTTGTAATCCAACCCAGCGGCTGCGGTCTTCCAGCAGCGGTATTGCTATCGTTTTTAAATCCGAAGGTAATGCGCCTTTGAAAGAGTGTATAAGAGACAGGCCCAACCCAGTGCAGAACATAATTAACAGTATTCCTAAAACTCGGGACTGAAGCCCTGGAAAGGAAATTTTGAGATTTTGAATTCCTCGCACTTTCCGAAGGAATCCCTGCAGGAGAAGCGCGGGGCTGTTTATTATTCCGCTTCGCTTTTTATACAATTTGTACTGCGCCGATTTAAACTTTCGTAATTTCATATTTTACTTGACTTACGTATACTTAAACCTACTCTCCAGCATCCAGCATCCAGCATCCAGCATCCAGCATCCAGCATCCAGCTTACGTCAACCCAAAATCCTTGATTTTACGATAAAGCGTTCGCTCGCTAATATTTAATGCGCGGGCGACTTTACGGCGATTGCCGCGAAATTTATCGAGCGCTTTTTCGATGATTTCTCTTTCCATTTCATCCAGCGGCTTTATCTCAATATCCGATTCGACTTCTACCGGTTCGTAAAAGTTACCCTGTTTGGAAAGGCCATTCATTCGCTCAAAAAATTGTACCAGCATATTTCGCATTTCCTTTACTTCCAAGCCCAGGGAAACCAATGCTTTATAAACCAATTCGCGCTCCGCTTCTTCTCGGGAAATGCCCACTAACATGGGAAGGTTGGAAGCAACTTCCACAGGTTCTTCTACATGGCTTAAATGTTCGCGCACCATTTGAGAACTAACCAACTGCCCCCGGGCAAGCACCATTACCGTCTCAGTAAAGTTTTTTAATTCGCGAACATTTCCCGGCCAGGAATATTTATAAATCGTCTCAAGCGCGTCTTCGCTAAAGCCGTTAAATTCAATTTTTTCATTTTCTAAAACTTGCTGTACAAAGTTTTCTAATAATAGAGGAATGTCTTCACGTCTTTCCCGCAACGGTGGAAGATGCATAGCAACCGCTTTTAAACGATAAAAAAGGTCTTTACGAAAGCGTTTCTGCTGCACCATTTTTCCAAGGTCCTGGTTCGTCGCGGCAATTACTCGAACGCTCACTTTCCGTAATTCACCACTGCCAACCCGCATAAACTCCCCGGTTTCCAGAACGCGCAGTAGCTTTACCTGGGTTTGGAGAGACATTTCGCCGATTTCATCCAAAAGGATTGAACCGCCGTCGGCCAATTCGAAAAATCCTTTTTTAGTGGCAACTGCGCCCGTAAAGGCCCCTTTTTCGTGCCCAAAAAGTTCACTTTCCAAAAGCCCTTCCGGTATGGCACCGCAGTTTACGGAAATCAAGCTCTTATCTTTACGAGGGCTAAGTTGGTGAATGGCTTTGGCAAAAACTTCTTTTCCGGTTCCGCTTTCGCCGGTGATCAGCACGGAAATATTGGTAGGTGCAATCGAAATAATTAATTCGACCAACTCTCGAATCTCTTCCGATTGGCCGATAATCCCTAATTCATCTTGAATTTTTTTATACTTATTTAATATTGCCAATAAATGCTCCTGAAATTAGTTAACAAAGTTAAATTTTTACTACAGTAAAATCAAGTATTATTGGGAGTTAGAACCGGGTATCCCCCATTTTTTAAGTAAGCTCAAACGTCAGTTGTCTGTTGTTCTGATTTTCTTGGAAGATCGGTATGGTGTTGAGTTGTAGGCAAACAGCTTCAAGATGATAGTCGCTTTTGATCTTCTGAATGTTTCAAAGCATGTAACTCGCGATAAGCAGGAATCATTCGATCTCTACCATTATCTACCGCAACAAAATTTACCACCCAATATCCCATTCAACAGCCTGAAGGCTGAACTACGAACCTAAACTACGCCCCCTCACTGCTTCTGCACCAGCAGCCAGAGGAAAAAAGGGCCGCCTAATAACGTGGTAATAATGCCAACCGGCAAATCAATCGGTGCTAAAACCGTGCGCGCAATGGTATCTGCGAACGCTAAAAATCCGCCGCCAAGGAAAATCGATGCCGGTATCAAATACCGGTGATCCGGACCGCCCAACAGTCGCAGTAAATGCGGGATAATAAGCCCGATAAAACCAATTGGCCCGCTAAGCGCAACAACGGTTCCGGTAATTAATGAGGCAATAATAAAAGCGATTTTTTGTAATCGCGGTACATTAACTCCTTTGCTAAAAGCGGTTTCTTCCGAGGTGCTTAAGATATTAAATGTGCGGCCAAATCCCCAGAGGACAATAAAAGAAATAATCAAAACAGGCAATCCTTGCAAAATCGTGCCGTATTCTACAATATCCAGGCCGCCGATAGTCCAGCGTATCATCTGGTGGGTTTCCGTAAAATCCGCAATGTAATGCAAAATCAATATCATTGCCGAAAAGAAAAAATTGATAGTAACGCCTGCGAGAATCATTCCATGAACGGAAATCTTACCGGATCGGCGAGAGAGCATATACACCAGCAGCACGGTTAATAAACTGCCGGTAAACGCCGCCAACTGGGTACTGGAAAACCCCAGGAACGTAAAATAAAAACCGGTTTTGATGACCAGCAGCGCGCCCAATGCACTGCCCGACGCTACGCCCAACGTGTATGGCGTGGCAAGTGGATTTCTCAACAACGCCTGAAATACAACACCGGCAACCGCCAGCGATGCGCCGGCTAAAATTCCTAACAGCAGCCGCGGCAACCGTATTTGAAAAAAAATTAAACCATCTGCCGTTTCTTCACCATTTAGATACGCCAGCACTTGCTGATAATCCAGCGGTTGGCTGCCTACCAACGGCGCTAAAATTAGAACAGCGATCATAAATAAGAAGCAAGTAAGAACGATAACAGTGCTTTTTGTGATTGAAGATTGAAGATTGAAGATTGAAGATTGTTGATGGGTATTCATACATTTATGCTATAAAGTGAAGTTTTATATGTTGGCGTCTTTTTTATGTATCCTCTACGAGGATATGATTTTATGGCGAATATCATTTCTACAATAATAAAACATCTACGATGTTTTGTGTGTTGTCGGAGGCTCGCCATTCCTTGCATTCATTAGATAACCTCGTAGAGGTTGCATTATTGTAGTCGTAGAAAATCCCCGGATTTATAAATCCTCGTAGAGGATTCATAATTTTTGTTTTAATCAATTCACTTCATTTCATAGATGAGCGATTGTTCTTACTTGAATACTTGAATACCGGAACACTGAGAGAAAAGATTTAGCTTAAATCACGCAAAGTATAAATATGGTAGATTATGCCAAAACCAGCATCGGTTTTCCATCCACCGGATGCGGCATTATTTCTACGTCCACTTCGTAAATAGATTCAATTAACGGTTTTTCCAAGATGTTTTGCGGTGTGTTGTCGGCGGCAATTTTACCGTCTTTCATCGCAATTAGCCGGCTGCAAAATCGCGCTGCCAGGTTGATGTCGTGAGTTACCGTTACAATCGTTATCCCTTTTTCCGCTTGCAGGCGTTTTAAAATCTCGTAAAATCGAACTTGATGTTTAATATCGAGTGCCGTTGTCGGTTCATCCAGCAGCAGTATTTGCGGTTCCTGCGCCAGCGCAGAGGCCAGTACAACCCGCTGCCGTTCTCCACCGCTTAAATCGGAAAAAGAACGCTCGCGAAATTGCCAAACATCGGTTTCCTCCATTACGGTTTTGATAATTTTCCTATCGGATTCGGATTCATTGGAAAATGGCGAGAGGTAAGGATAACGCCCCATCAAAACGATTTCATAAACCGTAAAATTGAAGGCTGCTTTAAATTCCTGGGCAACAAACCCAATGATGCGGGCTAACGATTTCCGGTTAAACTCCGTTAGCATTTTATCCTGTACAAATACTGTTCCAGCGGCAGGTTTTAAAATACCGGCGATGATTTTAAGCAAGGTGGATTT
>CAXHHS010000471.1:0-5934 GCA_964015645.1 uncultured bacterium | reverse complement strand
ACACCAAGAAGCTCGTCGGCAGCGTCAGATGTGTATAAGAGACAGCGGGATGCCTTACACTGGCATGCCTGCCTGGCCGAACTTTTCCGGCAAAGACCTCGATAACCTTGCCTACTATCTTAAATCCTTTTATGAAGATTTTGGCGAGTATGGTCCGGATGCCATTCCGGTAGATATCCCCAGCCCGCCTGCTTTTGATGCCGCCAATCTGGAGCGCGGCCGTAAGGTGTTCGAAGAAAACCAGTGCATCGACTGCCACGGCAATCTTGGCCGCGGCGATGGGCCTTCTGCCCCAACTTTAGCCGACCAGTGGGATCAGCCGATACGTGCGGCGGATTTAACCAAGCGCTGGACTTTCCGCGGCGGCGCAACCCGGGCCGATATCTACCGCACCTTTATGACCGGGTTGGATGGCTCCCCCATGCCGTCTTATGACGGTATTGAAGGGCCTGATCGCTGGGCACTGGTTGATTATGTTTATTCGCTGGGGGAATCCGACGAACCGAACTACGCAATTTCCATCACTGCCGAAAGCAGGAGAGGCGGTATCGATATTGCCCAGGGCGATGGGCTTTTTCAAAACGCACCAAAGGCTCGCCTGCCGCTTGCCGGGCAGGTAATTGAGCCGGGACGCTCTTTTTTTCCCGGCGTTAATTCCGTTGAAGTGCAAGCAGTGTGTAATGCCGAGGAAATTGCCATTATGGTTTCCTGGCACGATATGAATGCCCAAACCACCGGCAGCAACAGCCCGGCAATGGAAGTGCCGAGCTTTGACCCGGAAAATCCCACCGCCAGTGATGAAGGGGAATTTTCCGATGCCGTTGCCATTATGCTGCCCTCTAAAATGCCGGGGAGTGTTGTAAAACCATATTTTATGTTTGGCGATAAAAAGAATCCCATGGATATCTGGTTTGCCGATTTAGCGAAGGATGAAGTGGAGTTGTATATTGGTAAGGGCAGCGGCAATATCGAAGCTGCGGAGAGTGATATATCGGTCGTATCTAAATACGAAGACGGTCGCTGGACAGTCATTTTCAAACGCAATCGCACTAAAGATGATGGCCTGTCATTTGAAGAAGGCGCTTTCGTACCCATTGCATTTTCCGTTTGGGATGGCTTTAATACCGAACGCGGAAATAAACGCGGGCTAACTTCCTGGTATTACATCTACTTAACACCGTTGGAAAAAGAATCTCCTGCCGGCCCCATGGCCAAATCGGCATTGATCACATTCCTGATTCTAATGGCGATTGTGGTGCCAATTCGGTTGAAGTATAAAGGGAAGGTTTAGAAGGAGTATGCCGACCACTAAAACCGAATTTAAACCGTCCCTTATCTCCTGGAACCTCACCAAAAAGTGCAACCTTAAATGCCCTCATTGCTATATGGAGGCTGGTAAGGGTGCTGCAAACGAGCTGACCACCGAAGAGTGCCTCAACCTCCTTGATGAGATGAAAGCGCTGGGCACTGAGATGGTGATTCTAACGGGCGGCGAACCACTGTTGCGCCGGGATATTTATGATATTGCTCAATACGCCTCCAGCCTGGGAATTTGGGTGGTAATGGGAACCAATGGCGTTTTGATTACCGATAAAGTTGCCCAAAAAATGGTAGAGTGTGGTGTTAAAGGCGTTGGCATCAGCATTGATTCGATTGAAGCGGAAAAACACAACAGCTTTCGCGGCGGCAAAAATTCCTGGGAGTTTTCGGTACGGGCGCTGGAAATTTGCAAAGCGCACGGATTGCAGGTGCTGGTGCAAACTACCGTTATGGAAATGAACTATCATGAGATTCCTGAGCTGATCGAATTTACTCGTGAAAAAGGTGCCTGGTCTTTTAATCTTTACTTCCTGGTGCAAACCGGTCGCGGGCAGAGGATGAACGATTTATCGCCTCAAAAAACTCACGAAATGCTATCTGAATTAGTTGATATTCAAGATAATTATCGCCCGATGCTGGTGCGGTCCAAATGCGCGCCACAGTTCAAGCAAATCGCTTATGAAAAAGGCCGTGGCGGGTTGGAAAGCGGCGGGTGCATGGCGGGAACGCAATACTGTAGAATTATGCCGGAAGGCGACGTCACCCCATGCCCGTACATGACCGTCGTCGCCGGAAATGTGCGTGAGCAAAGTTTTACCGAAATTTGGAAGGAATCACCGGTTTTACAAGAACTTCGCGATGTCAAACAGTTAAAAGGACGCTGCGGAAGCTGTGAATTTAACGAACTCTGCGGCGGCTGCCGTTGCCGGGCTTATGCCGAATTCGGTGATTATTTGCAGGAAGATCCCGCTTGCACTTACCAACCAACCGGCCAACCGCTGGAAGCTCCGGAATGCGTCTGGACAGCTGAAGCGCGTGAACGGCTGGAGAGAATTCCCATCGAATTTATTCGAAATAAAGTGGAAAATGCATTGGAAACTTATGCGCAAAGACAGGGACTGCATTTAATCACCCCTGAACTTTTCAAAGAAGCAATGGCCGGAGAAGCGAGATCGGAAATGTTTAAGAATATGCCGGAATTTGTGAAGCAATTTAAACCAGAGCAATAAGGTCTTTAGGCTTTTAGGTACTACCTTTTTAGAAACCATCAGCACACAAAACTAAACTTAAAACGACATTAGAATTTCTATCAAGGGACTTCACTCCAGCGTCTGCAAAACTCACTTAATGTATCGATCCAGGCAGGATGATCGTTCATACAAGGAATATGCCGCAGTTCTTCGCCGCCAGCCTCAAGAAAGATATCTTTTCCTTGAATAGCGATTTCTTCCAACGTTTCGAGGCAGTCGGAAACAAACGCCGGACAATACACCGCCAGTTTTTTGACACCGTGTTCTGCAAGCCGGACTATTTCACTGGTGGTGGACGGTTTCAGCCAGCTATCAACACCGAGACGGGACTGGAATGCGACCGAGTATTTTCCCCGGGGGATTTTCAGCCGCTCGACAAGTTCATTTGCGATATGCAAAACCTGGTGGCGATAACAGGTCGCATGTGCTGGTGAAAACGTGTCACAACAGTTTTCAGTACTCAAACAATGCCCGCCAGTGGGATCCGCCTTTTTTAAATGACGCTCTGGCAGACCGTGAAAACTAAACAGCAAATGGTCAAAATCCCATTCGAGGCTCTTTTGGGCGCTGGCTGCAAGGGCATCGAGATAACTTTCTTCGCTGTAAAATGGCGGCAGTACTGTGAGTTTCACATTTTTCGAAAAGCGCTTGAGCACTTTCCGCGTTTTCTCATCTACTGATTTCACGGTCGCCAGGGAATATACAGCGTAAAGCGGAATCAGCAGAATATCGTCGACATTTTCGTTTTCGATCAGCTCGCGCAATCCTGACTGAATCGATGGATTGCCATAACGCATGGCCAGCGCAAGCGGCATATCGAGCCTTTCTTTAACCTGGCGGTGTACGCTTTTGCTTGTCGCAATCAATGGCGAGCCTTTCTCTGACCAAATTGATTTGTATGCTTCTGCGGATTTTTGCGGCCGTTTCGGCAGGATGAATCCTTCGATGATGAGTTTGCGCAATAAAAACGGCATGTCGATGACATACTTGTCCATCAGGAATTCACGCAAATAGACTTTAACGTCAGCTACTTCAGGTGAGTCAGGTGAACCCAAATTGACCAGCAAGACGCCTTTTCGGGGCATTTTCTCTCCCTATGAGTTTGCTTTCAAAGCAGTTCCGCTACTACCTGGCAAAATAGTCACGCCGTCGTAGTCGTTTCAAAGGCTTGGGAACTTTTGCGTTCATCGCGGTGAGTTTTTCTTCCGGCATGATGTTCCTCAATGATCTCTTTCGCCATTTTCGCGGCATTTGCGATGCAATCCGCCACGCCAACTCCTTGCAAAAAATTACCTGCAATCCGAAGCTGGCGATGTTCATTTTCAAATGCGGAAATAGTTTCCAGCACGGCCTTATGCTGCAATCCAAATTGCGGAATGGCTTTCGGCCAAATCCTGATTTTTCGTAAAACCGGCTGCCCGGAAGCGCCAACCAGGTTGCGCATTTCACTTTCTACTATATTGAAGAGCGCGCCTTCATCATTTTGCAGCAATTCAGGTTGGCGCTCGCCGCCGATAAATGTGGTGAGTGCGACATAGTCTTGCGGTGCCCGATTTAAAAATTTGGTCGAACTCCAGGTCGAACCCAGAATTTTGCGATTTTCTATTGCCGGCACCAGAAAGCCAAATCCGTCCAATGGATGCTGGATTTGTTTCTTTTTATAGCCGTGAAAGACAACTGCGACCGGCGAATAGTCTATGTTCATCAATGCATCAGCAATTTTTGCATGGATTGGCGCAAGCAGCGCGGCACTGGCATAAGCGGGCGCTGCCAGAACCAGCCTGCAGGCGTTCAACACTCGCGGTCCTTCGACAGGATGATGGTATTTCACTTCGACAGAATGTTCGGACTGTTCAATCGACTGCACTTCAGCGGTCAAAACCAGGGCGTCACCGAGTTGCCGGGCAAGCGATTCCGCAAGCACCTGCATGCCACCGTCGAATGAAAACATCTTCGATTTGGCTAATTCTGACGCACTCTTTTTCCGGCGTGCTCGTTGCATCGCCAGTAGTGCGCGAGCGATGCTGCCGTATTGCCGCTCCAGCGCAGCCAGGCGAGGCAGTGTGAAATGGAAATCGAGCCGCTCAGGGTCACCGGCATAAATTCCGGCAATAAGCGGATCGATCAGGCGTTCGAGCGCTTCCTGCCCCAGGCGTCTGCGGGCAAAATCCGCAACGCTTTCCTGAGAATCGCCGTTTTTGGATCGGAGAAACGGCTCGATGCATAGACGCAGCTTTCCGCGCCAGCTCAACAGATTAGAAGCCAAAAACGCCATTGGCCGGATCGACAGCGGGTGCAGCGCTCCATCCTTCACAAAATAACGGTTTGCTGCATTTTCGTTGGCAAATTGCACCCGATCCTGTAATCCGAGGTCATTGATAAGGCGCTCGACTGCCGGTGATTTGAAAAATGTGCCGCTCGGCCCTTGATCAAAAAGAAAGCCATCGCTGATTTCCGTTTGCATAGCGCCGCCCGGCTTTTCTGCTTTTTCGAGTACGTTGACGCGCAGGCCACTTCTTTGCAGATGGTACGCCAGCGTTAGTCCCGTAATGCCCGCGCCGACGATGCAAACATCGCAACTTAATATATTTTTTTGAACGTTCATTTCTATTTTAAGAATTTTGTCGCTGGAAATGCAAAAAACTTCACACCGTTTATACAAAACGCAGCAAATCCGCACATCTTCAAATGAGGAGAAAGAAGATCGATAACGCCCGGGCTTTAATTCTCCAAGTTTTGACTTGTGAATAAACGGAAATTTGCGTTTTGAAACAAGTCTTTTTTGTGCCCGGTTTTAGCCGAAGGGTGAGCACGTCGATCATTATCTCAAATTGGTGGAAGATGCTGTTAAGTAAATTCAGGAACCGCCGCCGCATATGGAAACCATTCAGCAAGACCCGGCAGAGTTTCGCCGGAAGTACAAGGGGTTGATGCAAATGTATCTCGCCCAAATTCGCCCCGGCGAAATCCATCACCATACGCCGGCGTGATTCGTAAAATCTTCCGGCCAAATTTTAACCGAAAAATTTACGCTTGAATTTTCGCGTTTCGTTTATATATTTTGCGATGGTAAAATATACCGGAATTGAATGCAAATCTAAACTTTAACCCTGGAATTTTATGTCAACAGAAATCCAACCAAAAGAAAAGAAAAAGCGCTCCCTGGCATCGCTTGGTTATGTGCTCAAAGAAATTATCCTGCCGCGGAAGAAACTATTGTTTGTCGGCCTTATCTTGATTGTTTTCAATCGTTTATCCGGGCTGGTGTTGCCGGGGGCGAGCAAGTATTTAATCGATGACGTTATCGGAAAGGGCGACACCGGGCTGTTGTATATGCTGCTGATGGTGGTCGGTGCGGCGGTGG
>CAXHHS010000470.1:0-5934 GCA_964015645.1 uncultured bacterium | reverse complement strand
CAAGAAGCTCGTCGGCAGCGTCAGATGTGTATAAGAGACAGTCATTACAACATCCACTTCCGGGTCGTTTAAAAGTTGATCTAATTTGCTTTCGATGTCCGCAACCGTCCAATTTCCCACCAGGTTTTTGCTGTCAGGAAACCGAACATCAAACTCGCCGGATAACAATTCTTTTGTCTCTTCTTCAAAAAGCCGCCTGGTTTCATTGTTTTCAGTCCATTCGCCATCAACAATTACACCGACTGTAACGGTTTTCGGTTGGCCTATCAATGGCGGTATGAATATAAGTAAAATGAAAAATGCACTATATAAAATGTTACTAGATTGCAACATTTTCATGTAGTTTCCTCCAAAGTATAGTATTTTAAAAAATTTTATCAGTTTGATTTTATTGAAGTTAAACGGTTTGATAAATTCATTTGAAAGCCTGGTTGATTAAATAAATTCCAAATTACGATTACGCTATATTATTGTCAAGTTGTAAGCAATTAAATTTAGCGACTTAATCCAGCCCTCCCTCTATACAAGTAGTATCAAACCCCCCGCGAGTATTATAGATCGTTGTTATCCGAATTTTCTCCGTTTGAAGCACCTTTTTCAAATCCTCATAAATCCGTTTGGTCGCTGCCTCCTGGTAAATTCCGACATTGCGATAGCTAATGATATAATACTTCAACGATTTTAACTCCACGCATTTTCCGCCTTCCGGGTAATATTCGATTTTGAGAAAAGCGTAATCCGGCAACCCGCTAAACGGGCAAACGGCGCTAAATTCGTCTGTTTCTGTTATGATCAATTGCTTTGGGCTGTCAAAATCAAATGTTTCCAAATATTCGCTTTGGATATGCGATTCATCTAAAAATTCAAATATCTTTCCTTCGGCTACTGGCATATTGTTCTCCTTCAACTTTTATTTGGTATGTTACAAGGAGTGCAAAATTCATTTTGCATTAAAGCAATTAGCGCAAAATGAATTTTGCACTCCAATTTTCACTTGTCAAAAATTAAACGCCAAATGTAAGCCGGTATAATTCAAGCAACAATATAAAAACAATTTGACTTTTTAGGGCGAATGGTCTATTTTAGGCCATATGCTCTAATTCTGAGGTTGGATTATATGAAAACAAAAGAACGAATTATCCAAAAAGCCATTGAGTTGTTTAATGAGAAGGGCATTACGAATGTAACGATTCGCCATATTGCGGCTGAAATAGAAATAAGCCATGGAAATCTCGCCTATCATTTCAAAACCAAAGAACTCATTCTCGGTGAAATTTATACTCAAATGGATAGCGAGATGGCAACAGCGGTTTTTCCGGGGGGAGATTTTACATTATCATATTTTCAAGAGTTGTTATTACGAATCAGCGAATTTCAGCGAAAGTATAAATTTTTTTATATGGACATGTTGGAAATCACCCGAAAATACCCGACTGTTATTAAACGTTACCGGGAAACACTGAAGATTCGCAACAAACAATTTCAACAGCTTATAACATATTTTATTGAACATGATTTTTTAAAACCCGAAACTGAAAGTGGGTATTATATATCGCTTTTTCATTCTATTTGGACAGTTTTCACCTTTCGGTTAAACGAAGAAAAAATATTAGGGTTAAATCATCCGTACATCAAATCCGGAAATGTTATTCAAAAAGTGTGGGAAATCCTTCTGCCGCACTTGACAGATAAGGGGCTAAAAGAGTATAAAACATTGTAAAGTAAATAAGGAGGAATTATGATGCCAAAAATAAATTCCACGGGCGAAGTCAAAATTCGCCATGAAATTCAACCGGGCGATATTGGATATATCATTTATTTGCACGGGATTCTTTATAGCAAAGAATACAACTTCGATTTATCCTTCGAAACGATGGTTGCCGGCACCTTTCACGAATATATGGATAGTTTTAATTCGCAAAAAGACCGTTTGTGGATCGCAGAACTCGATGGAGAAATTGTCGGAACCGTTGCCATCAAAGGCCGGTCTGATGCTGTTGCCCAACTGCGCTGGTACCTCGTTCACCCCAAGGCACGGGGAAAAGGCGTGGGTCGGGCATTAATTAATCTCACTCTTGATTTTTGCAAACAATGCGACTACAAATCCATTTATCTCCACACAGTTAAACAATTAGAGGCAGCCGCGCATATTTACAAATCGGTTGGTTTTAAAAAAACAATCGAAAAGGAGACTAAAGTTTGGAATCAGACAGTTGTTGAAAATGTTTACGAGCTGGATCTTGAGGTTTGCTGAAGAAACAGTCTTACCAAAATACCGTAGGTTGGGATCGTAATATCCGCAAAAAAGTAGAATGATTATAGTTGGGAAAAGCGGATTTTTTTTGTATTATTGGAGTTCTTGATGTGAGGGACAAATGGAAAACGAAAAAGAATTAACACCAAATAACAACTTACCTTATCCACCATTTCCGGTCGATCAACCGTTAAAACATAAAAAAGTTTGGATTAATATCTTATTGTTTTTTATAACGGTTATGACGACGACGATGATCGGCGCCAGCAATCTGGGATACAGCGCCTGGGAAGCATTGACGACGAATTTCCCCAATTTATTTGCGGGCCAACTCTCGGAAATTCTCCCCGGCTGGAAATACTCCTTTGCAGTGCTGCTGATTTTAACCGCACATGAGTTCGGCCACTATTTTGCCGCTCGCTGGCATAAAATGCACGTGTCTTTGCCCTATTATATTCCGTTGCCAATTCCGCCCCAAATATTTAATTTTGGTACAATGGGCGCATTCATCAAAATTAAATCGCCAATTCCAAATCGCCGCGCATTAATGGATGTTGCCATTGGTGGTCCGATAGCGGGATTTGTCTTTTGCCTCTTTTTTCTGGCATATGGATATTTGTCCCTGCCCCCGGCAGAGGTCGTTCAGGCGCAGGTGGATGCAGTACACATCCGAATGGGACTTACGCCGGAAATGACCCAGGATGGTATTACGCTAACATTAGGAAAATCACTTCTGTTTGCTTTTTTTAATGATCTCCTGGGCGCCGGTAAAGTGCCGATGAGCGAGGTTTATCATTTTCCATATATTTTTGCCGGGTGGGTAGGGCTTTTGGTAACAGCGATCAATTTGTTGCCCATTGGCCAGTTGGATGGCGGCCATATTGTATATGCCTTGTTCGGTGCTAAAGCAAAAAAAATAAGCCATGTCGCATTTTGGTCTTTGGGTGGTTTAACGGTTGTTTTGTCTTTTTTCCTGGGAATGCTGGTATTAATGTGGATTCCGTTAATGATTTTATTGAAGCTCATCGGGTTGCGGCACCCGCCGACAATGAATGATTATATGATTTTAAATAAAGAACGCAGATGGTTAGGCTGGCTCTGTATTGGAATTTTTATTGTCAGTTTTATGCCATTGCCCATTTATTTTTAAAAGAATAGGAACAACCCATGGTGTTATGGTCTATCGCCATTATTATGACGATTATTTTTCTGGTGATGCTTTTTTTAACCATGATCAGAAAAGTACAATTCGATGCAATCCACCACAATTTTCTCGATTTGGAAGATGAATTCGGCGGGCAAGTAGTGCGCAACGGTTTTGCCGTTCGCCCGCGCTATACCGGCGAATTTAAAGGGCAAAATATCTCCGTATCGATCACTTCGGAAAAAGTGAAGGACGACCGCAAGTATTACATTGCCATTACAATGAAAGCCGGTTCTGACAAAACCTTCACAATTATGTCTACCGATTGGCTGGGTAAAAAAGAACTACCGCCAGAGCAGAATCGCGAAACCCTTCCCGTTCAAGATGGCAAATATTTGTTAGAAGCATCCGACCCGGAAAACTTGTATTTATTCGATCTCTCTTTAATTGAAAATATTGTCTCCAATATGCCGCCATTTGCTTACATTTTAATGGGCAAAAGTCGCATGCTCCTGGAAACCACAACACTAAACGTGATTGAAGATACCAAACTAAACGCCATGCGGCCACTGTTTGAAGGAATGTACCGGCTAAAACGAATGGTAGACTAAGTAACGCAAGTTTCCAACTTGCGCCGAAAAGAGTTTGAAAAAGCATATATCAAGAAAAGGGAAATCCCGACATTTCGGATAGAAAAATTAAGATTGGATTGAAACCAGTTTGAGTGACCCCAAAGAAATCCCCATCATCACCAACACATTCCGCGCCGGGTTTATCGCGGTTATCGGTTTGCCCAATGCCGGCAAATCAACGCTGATGAACCAGCTCCTGGATTACAAAATCTCCATTGTTACCCGCAAGCCGCAAACAACCCGCAAAAATGTGTTGGGTATTTTGAATGATAAGGGGTACCAGGCGGTTTTTATCGATACACCTGGCATCATCAAACCGCGTTACAATTTGCAGGAAACCATGATGGGATATGTTAAAACTGCCATCGAAGATGCCGACGCGATTGTGTATTTGGTTGATGTTAAAGAACACCGGCAGTCACCGGAAGAAATTAAAGCACAATTAGCTGCCGCGGGCAATCGCCCGGTTATCCTAACATTGAATAAGATTGATTTAATCGATAAAAAGCAATTGCTGCCAATCATCGAAAAATTTAGCGGCATTTACCCGTTTAAAGGCGTTATCCCGGTTTCCGCCAAAAAAAATAACGGGTTGGATACCCTGGTAAAAGAAATGGTAGAATGCCTGCCGTTTAGTCCCCCGTATTATCCCACGGATTATATTAGCGATCAACAGGAACGATTTTTTGTAGCGGAAATTATTCGTGAGAAGATTTTTAAATTATATAGCAAAGAAATTCCCTATGCCTGTCATGTCGAAATCGAAGAATTCAAAGAACGCGACGACGGCAAAGACTACATCCGTGCATTGATTTATGTGGAACGGAAAACGCAAAAAGGCATTCTCATCGGCAAGGGCGGAAAAGCGTTGCGCAAAGTCGGCGAATTTGCCCGGGAAGATATCGAATTGTTTTTAGACCGCCCGGTGTTTTTGGAAATGTTTGTCAAAGTCGCCGCCGATTGGCGCAAAAAGGAAGCGCTCTTAAAGAAGATGGGATATTCCTAAGAAACGAAGTAGGCGGTAGGCATTTTGCAATAAGCAATTTGTCGAACGAGAGTATTTTTGCCTATCCCACAAAGGGAGCACTTACGTGCCTGCTTACTGCAACTGCCTGCTAAAACTAATTTGCAAGTCGAATAATATCCGCAAACACTCCTGCCGCAGTAACCTCTGCTCCCGCACCTGGTCCTTTAATTACCAAAGGGCGTTCGCGATAACGGCCGGTGGTAAAGGAAATCATATTATCGCTGCCGGAAAGATGGTAAAACGGATGTTCCTGACCAACGGCCTTCAGTGAAATTTTAGCCTTTCCATTTTCCAGGATTGCGATATATCGTAATACTTGTCCTGCGTTGGCAGCCTGCTTTCGCCGATCTTCGAACAAACTATCGGCTTTTTTTAGTTCGGTAAAAAATAATTCTACGGATGGCGCAGTTTGGCAATTCTTGGGCACAAGGTTTTCTAAGGCGATATCTTGCAATTCGATTTCCATGCCGGTTTCCCGCGCTAAAATTAACAGCTTGCGAGCAACATCGAGGCCGTTTAAGTCATCGCGGGGATCGGGTTCGGTAAATCCTTTTTCCTTTGCGATTTCAACGACTTCGCTAAACGGTTTTTGGCCATCGAAAGAATTAAAAATATAGCTCAGGGTACCGGAAAGCACCGCCTCGATTTTCAGAATTTTATCGCCGCTGCCGTAAAGATCTTTTAAGGTGCTGATAACCGGCAGCCCGGCACCGGCGTTCGTCTCATAAAGAAACTTTGCCCCGCTATTTGCCGCGATTTGGTTTAAGCGTTTGTAAAAGGCAAAACTTCCGGCGCAGGCCTTTTTATTCTGAGTAACCAGCGAAATATTTGCTTTCAGAATATCTTCGTACCACTCAACAACCTCATCACTGGCGGT
>CAXHHS010000469.1:0-5940 GCA_964015645.1 uncultured bacterium | reverse complement strand
CCGATAACAAACAGTTTCTCGCCATTTTTTTTGGCTTCGCCGTAGATATTAACTTCATCGAATTTATTCTCCGAATATACAATGTTTTTCCGATATAGTTTTTCGGTGTTGATGTTGAAATCGCGTTTCAATATTTTTTTCAGCTGCCGGTAAGATCGATCTTCCAAACCATACCCAACTGTATGACTTATGCCGCCTACCTGCTGGGCTAAGTCATCGACTCGTAAAGTTAATTTACGAAGCGCCTCTTCAGTGCGCTGCTGTGCTTGCGCCAGTTCTTCTACTCGCTTTTCGGTGCGCTTTTGGGCCTCACTTAATTCCTCAATCGTTTTCCATACCCGCTGGAAACTTTCTTCCGTTTTTTCACCAAAATTCAAAAACTCCTTTCGGGTGATACTTTCTTCCCGATTGCGTTCAATTTCTGCAAGCAATTCTATCAAAACGGCTTTCAAATCCGGTTCGAGTTTATCGAGTTCC
The DNA here is from genome assembly GCA_964015645.1 of uncultured bacterium. Taxonomy (GTDB): domain Bacteria; phylum Calditrichota; class Calditrichia; order RBG-13-44-9; family J075; genus CAXHHS01. Next base: position 5,463 of record CAXHHS010000469.1, on the reverse strand, counting down.
TTTATAAATTTTACGCTATATACCATTTCTATCTATTATTTTATTTGAATATTGTCTAAAATAAAGTATGCCCACCTGCTACTTAAATCAAGCAAAATTAATGATTCCTGATAAATAATTCCCCCCACAATTATGTAGTATTCTCCCCCATGAATGTGGAGTTCCAACCTCACAGCTAACGATATATATTTTTTTTACCATTCAAGCATCATTTTCAAATAGCCACAAATGTGCTGTAGGGTTTGGCAGAATGGAAAGAGGTAATAGTAAGCGAAAAGGGAAATAATGAAACGTTTGATATTCTTCTACTTCACTTTGATTATGGTTTTTTATAACAACTCGGTGGTTTGTCAGAAAATTTCACCCTTTGCTTTCGAGGTTCGTAAATCGAAGCTGGGATTATCGGAAATTAATCTTCAAAGAATTTCCGTAATGCAACTTGAATTCACGGGGAAGCGCTATCAACCGAAAATCATAAAAAATCGCCTGTATCTGGTTCCCGGCGTTTCGATTGCCGGAATGGCCGGTGTATATGCTGCCTTTATTAAACCCTGGTGGTCCGGGGAAAAACAAGGCTTTCGGATAAAGTTCGATTGGATCAACAATTATTGGCTGGAAATGGACAAGCTCGGCCACTTCTATTCCAATATCCAAGCGACCCGCCTGTCTGCGGCAATGTTTCAATTTGCCGGGGTATCCCGAAAAAAAGCATTGTGGATTGGGTTTGCCAACAGCACGCTGCTTTATACAGCGTTTGAGTTAACCGATGCCGGTTTTGCCGATTGGGGGTTTAGCGTACCGGACGTTGTCGCCAACCTTCTCGGTGCATTCTACCCAATTGCCCAGGAATATTACCCCTTGCTGAAGCATTTTAACTTCAAAATGAGTTATGCGCCTTCAAAGTTTTTTCAAAATCCGGATGTTGCCGATACGCCCGGCTTTATCAACTATCACCCGCACCAATATTTGGTCGGAGACTACGATGGGATGAAATACTGGCTCAGCACGGATGTAAATTGGATGCTGCCCAGCAACCTCAAATCCGTTTGGCCGGATTGGCTAAACATCGCCGGGGGATATAGCGCCTATAATCTTCCGCAGGCAAATCATGCGATTAAGGAGCGGCGGTTTTACATTTCACTCGATTGTAACCTGGAAAAGCTCCCCGGCAATAGCTCTTTTTTAAAAACGCTGAAAAGTATATTAAATACCATTCACCTCCCTGCGCCGGCGGTGCATTTTAGCTCGCATGGGCGCATTAAATTTTACTGGTTAAACTATTAAAGTAGGAGATTTTAAAATGAAAGCTTTGTGTAAAGCGAGTTCTAAAAGATGGGATATAAAGATGGTTATCGTGCTCATAATATCTTTATACTCAGTTTTATTAAATGGTTGTAGTTTGGATGTATTCGGTCTTTCCGAAGATGAAGGTGTAGACAAAAACGGGCAATCAAATAGTAGCACAACGCTGGTTGGCACCTGGGAATGGTCATATACCGATATTGGTATGGGCGATTTATCGACACCGGCAACCAGCACCGTTACACCGGATGGTATTTCAAGCCTTTACATGCGCCGCCAGTTCCGCTCTAATGAGACTTATACCGAAACCACCCGCGATAACAATGATACACTTCTTGATACATTTGAAGGGACTTATCGAATTGAAGGCGATAATATTACCTTTAACCCCGGGAGTGATTTTCCGATTACTTATAGCTGGGAAAATGATAATGGCACACTAATATTTACGTTTGCCAATCAAGACGGGCAGGATGTTTATTGGATTCGGCAATATTGGGTAATGCAATAGGCAAATCAGGGATTTCGCTTTATTTGGAAACAATAAACAGGTGATACGAGATTACTAAAAAGGCAGGGATAGTTAAAAGGCAAACTATCCTTGTCGCGTTTAGCATACTCACCAAATCGTTTCAATTCCATTCCATTTGTGTAATTGCTGATCTTTGGTTATAAGTGGTAATTGGTTCAATAAACAAGTGGCGGCAATTATGCGATCTGCCGGGTCAGGATGTAATCCATCTAATAATACGGATTTGATCAGTATCTGTGGAGCCGGATCGACAACTTTTAACTTCGGATATTTTAAGCCGTTTTGGATCCATCTTTCAAAATTTAGTTTTACTTTGAGCCGGCCTTTCTTAAATAGCAGGGCGGCTTCCCAGCAAGAAATTGCGCTGATGGCAAGGTTGCTGGCGTCGTCTATCTTCCGAATTGCATTTTGAGATAGTTGCTTTTTATCATCCGATATCAAATACACCCAAACATGGGTATCCAATGCAATCATTTCAACGATTCCCAGTCTTCCAAACCGACCGGCTCTGTTGGATTATCATATTTTAGCACGGAGCCAGCCATTTCTTTCCGAATTTCTTCCCAGGCGGTCTTCTCATCACAAGGAGTTATTTTTGCGATAACTTTGCCGTGTTTTGTAAGAAAAATTGGTTCTCCGGTTTTATTAAGGGTGTTAATAAACTCGGATAATTTTGCTTTAAAATCTTTAACAGCGACTGATAACATTTTTGACCTAATCATTTATAGTCATTCTATTTTTGACTACAAACTTAAGCTCTATTTTTACGATTATCAAGAGTTTTGAAACTTCATTTATCAGAACAATTCAAAAATAGTTTTACCTGCGTTGCATCACATTTTCCCTTCCATTAAAACACTACCTGCGTGCCAGCTCCAAAAACACAAAATTCTTATAAGAATCACGAAACGTCCGTATATTAGAGGTCTGTTCCGGTGGAATTTTTTCGGCAAGTTGTTCTATTTCAACTTCGTCGCGATAAATCAAGTGCCAATCCATATATGCTTCCATATAGCCGATGTTTTGCAGATTGGGTGCAAAATTTACCAATAGCAACTTACCGCCGGGCGCTAACATTCGGAACAACATTGTGGTTAACCGTTGGGCAATAGGTCGGGAAAGATAATCGTACAATCCCAACGAATAAATTAAATCGAATCCGGTAAAATTCACCTTTCCTTTTAAAATGGATTTTACCGATTCCCGTGCGGTTTTTACCTGGTGGGCGTATTCTTCACTTTCAACAACTTCCAGGCTGTTAATATCCTGATCCAATGCCCAAAACTCTCCAACTCTCCCCTCCGCAAGGGCTGCCGATTGTCTTGCTTCCCGCAAATGGCCACAGGCAACAGACAAAATACGAGCATTTTTTTTCTCTGCACAAACACGATCTACGTATTGAGCGGCGATGTCGCGACGTTCCCGTACGCTAGCGCAACCGGGTGTGCTATATTCCCAATCATAGACCTTTCGGCCATCCTCCGTTAAGCCATTCCCGGCATGCTTCCGGTGGTAGATGTAATCCATCATAATCGCATCCCCGGCGTAGCCGCGCGGTTTTTGAAACGCCCGGCTGGTAAAGGGCGACTGTTGAACGATTTCATTTAAGGGATGTCGCCGGCAACTGTTCAGATAAAAATCCTCCCACTCCGTTTTGTGAAACTGGTTGCGCAGCCTTAACAGGCCAAACATCAACTTATCCATTCCGCGATCGTGATGTTGAGATTGCAAAAGATCATACACACTGTCTAATAGCTCGTGGCCGAAATCGTAACTGGTTTGCATAAATCTCCTCCTGGACATGATATTGGCGAAAATTAACATTGTGGTTTTGACATTTGAAAAGAGTCTTTTCTTAAAAAATTTTCTCGATATCAGGAAGGTTTTTAAAAAAAATGCGTTTTGAACAAAAAAATGTGTATTTTTGTCTACTAATTTTTAACCTGTAAAAAATGGTTTTATGCAATTGGCGACCGACATCTTCCTTCTTACCAGCGAATGGCAGGATTTGAAAAATCAACACATTTTGCGCTACTATGGTATTTCCCCCGATCAAGGAACCATAGAAGTGGTTATCGATAACCAGCACCCGGTGTTTTTTATTTCCCGAGAAACAACGCTGCCCTCAACTATAAAATATGTCGCGAGACGGGCAGTTGAATTAAAAAATTTCGACAAGGTAGATGTCGATGCACTTTATTTTAACACCCGGCGAGAGTTACGAGGTGCCAGGGAAATTTTAGAGAAGGCTGGCATCAAAACCTTTGAAGCGGATGTTCGCAGCGATCGCCGGTTTTTGATGGAACGGTTTATCAATGCCCAGGCAAACATATCCGGTAAAGCAGTTAAAAAAGGGCGATTAATCTCTTTTCGAAACCCGAGAATTACTCCTTGCCAGGTAACGCCGAATTTAGCAGTAGCATCTCTCGATATCGAAACCGGTGTGAAAAGCAAGCGGCTTTATTCGATTGCAGCGCATCTGGTTAAAAAGAGCAAAACAGTTAAACGAGTTTTCGTGCTCGATGAAAATAATTTCGCGCAAGATGGTAATTTTCATTTCTTTCCCACCCAAAAATCTCTCTTGAAAAACTTTATCGCATGGTTTAAAGATGCGGATCCCGACATCATCATTGGCTGGAATATCGTCGGATTTGATTTGACGTTTTTGGAACGAAAATGCCGGGAATTAAATGTCGACTTCGACCTTTCCCGCAGCGGCAGAAATGTTTTTATCCGCGAACGCGAATATAGCAGCGGTTTCACAGCCCATATTTCCGGTAGAGTTGTGCTGGATGGGCCGGAATTGTTGCGCGGTGCATATTATTCATTTGATGATTTTACCCTGGAAACCGTCGCTCAATCACTATTAAAAAAAGGAAAGAAAATTGCTTCGGAAGAAGACAAAATAGAAGAAATCGAACGGCTTTTCCGGGAAGATAAATTCGCTTTAGCGGAATACAACCTGGAAGACTGCATTCTGGTGACGGAAATTTTCCGGAAAACCGGTTTGCTGGAATTATGGGTTCGCCGTTCGCAGATTACCGGGTTGCTGCTAAGTGAGGTTGGGCGCTCCGTTGCGGCCTTCGACCACGCCTACCTTCCCCGGTTGCATCGAAAAGGATACGTTGCACCAAATGTTGGAGATGTTGGCGATATAAAACATGCCGCCGGTGGTTATGTAATGGAACCGGAGCCGGGTATTTATGATGATGTTATCGTGCTCGATTTCAAAAGCCTGTATCCTTCGATTATTCAATCGTTTAAAATTGAACCGCTTTCTTTAATCGAGAAAAATACCAACCCAATTTTGACGCCCCCGGTTTGGCTTCCTGGTAAAGAAGAAATGAAATCGCTTTCGTTTTCTTCCACTGAAAATATGTTGCCGGAATTGATCGATACCTTAATGGCGCAGCGGGAAATCGCTAAAAAGAACAAGGATGCTTTCCTTTCCCATGCCATCAAAATTTTGATGAACAGCTTTTACGGCGTGATGGGCACTTCCGGTTGCCGGTTTTATCATTCGTATTTGCCATCGGCAATTACCGGCACCGGGCAATGGGTGCTAAAAGAAAGTCGTAAATTTCTGGAAAAAAAAGGCTACCAGGTACTTTATGGCGATACCGATTCCC
>CAXHHS010000468.1:0-5942 GCA_964015645.1 uncultured bacterium | reverse complement strand
GTTGAATGAAAGACATATGCCCAACCTCACACCGTTTACTATTGACAACCTGGATTCCGGAACCTACAAAATTACCCTTCGCAAAAACGGATTTCAGGATTTTAGTAGGACGGTAACGCTGACTTCCCGGCAACAACGCACCATCAATACGAGCTTGAAAGCGCTTCCCGGAAAATTGGAGTTTACTATCATCCCATACGGTGCTTTGTTTATAAATGATGAACTTTATCGCAGCGAATCCGGCGAGAGTTTTTCGCTGGAAGTGCCGCCGGGCGTACACCGGGTCAAAATATCCAACCCGGATTTTGGGGTATGGGAAAAAGGATTTTCGATTGCCGCCAACCAGGTTTTGCAGGACACCATCGATTTCCGCAAAAAAGTACCGGTTACAATTGTTTCGCAAGGCGTACCCTGGGCGGAAATTTGGGTAGATAGTATCTCAATGGGCGAAACACCGGCAGAATTGGCATTGCCGGTCGGTTTGCATTTTATCGAAGTAAAACGAGAAGGTTTTACAACAATTGACGGCGTTCAAAAAATCAACCTGGAAAACGGGATGGAAAAGCCGCGGCTGGAATTTCGGCTACGGAAAGAATAGATTGGCAGTATTTTTGACAGGATCAGCATGATTTATCGGATTATTATATAAATATTCGACGAAATGATTGAATGCTATTCGACGGGGTGGTCGGAATCAACAAAATTTGAAGGATTAAACAAATTCCATAAGTAGTTAATAAAGAACAAGTTACAATAAATTCTGAATCAAATCTGGAATTTTAAAAAACTGGCATGATTTTCGAGCTAAACAAATTTTGTTTATCCTGCCAGGTTGAGAGCAGGAGTGCAAAATTCATTTTGCACTCCTTTGATCCTCTCAAATGAAACTTGACGATCTTTTAGAGGCTTATTTATGAATTCGATTTCCTACTTTTTTTCTTTCCCTAAATTGATAAACTTCCTGATACTCGGCTCGCTGATCATCTTTCCCTTGAACCATGTTTTCGCAAATACGCCGCAACTCTATCAAACACAGATTGGTAAGGCATTAAAAGAAGCGGAGAGACTCTACCTGGGTGGCTATTTTGATGAGGCCATACAAATTCTCGACGACTTCATCGAAAGTTTCAAAACAAATGAACAAGAACGCGCCGAAGCATACAAACTGCTTGGCAAAGCGTATGCTGCCAAACGCCTCCTGGATGAAGCGAAAGCATCCTTGCGAAAAATGCTGGAGCTTGACCCCAACATTCGCTTTGATCCAAAGATTGAGCCGCCTTCGGTATACCGGCTGTACCAGGAGATCAAAGACCAAATGGACATCGAGAAAACGCCGGAAGTGCCGCCAATCTTGCCTGAACCGGGAGATTCGCTGGAACTACCATCTCCTCAAAAATCCAAAGGCGGCATTCCCCTCTGGCTGAAAATAGCTGGCGGCTCGGCAGTGGCAATTGGGGCAGCAGCCATAATTATCGGCAGCGGCGGACCGGATATTCAAGTTGCCAGCGATAATCTCCCGGATCCGCCAACAAGGCCGCCTGGAAATTAAATAAAAAACTTGCAAAGGAGAATCGAATGAGAAGCTATCGCTTAATTCTGATATTTAGTTGGCTTATTTTCCTGAGTTTTTCGATGTTATCCCAAAATGAATTTTGGGCAGAGGACACTTCCGGAAATAATATTTATAACACCAATTCCGGAAACGTCGGTGTCGGGATATCTGTCCCTTCCTCAAAATTGGATGTAAACGGAGACATTGCGCTGCCTTCCGGCAATGTTATTCGCAGCTCCACCGATTTTACCAGCCACATTATGCCGCACGAATTTCCTTCCGGCAGTATGGTATTTCGCACCGCCGGTGTGGATAGAATGAGCATTCTTTACAATAGCGGCTATGTTGGCATTGGTACCACAAATCCGCAGTCGGAATTAGCCGTGAGAGGTACGATAACCGCTCAAAAAGTAGTGGTAACCCTGGATAATTGGGCGGATTACGTATTTGATGAAGGATACCATTTAAAACCACTGGCAGAAGTAGAGCGGCATATCAAAGAGAGGCGGCATTTGCCGGATATTCCCCCCGCCAAAGCAGTAATGGAGAACGGCGTGGAAGTGGGCAACATGCAGGCAAAACTATTACAGAAAATCGAAGAACTGACACTTTATATGATCGATTTAAAAAAGGAGAACGAATCTTTAAAAAAACGGGTAGCAATCCTGGAAGGAGCGATTGGTGAGGGGTAATTTAACTCTAAAAACCTGGTTCATTTTGTTGCTTTCGGTCATTATTTTGAGCGTTGCGAATGCCCAGAGTGCCGACCTTTCATTTACACTCAAAAACTCGCAAGTAGATACCTTGCGGTTACGGAATATAGCCATCAATACCGGCGAGGTGCAGGAGTTTCGCGCTGATGTGATTATTGCTGCCGGAGAGGGTTCATTTTTTACGATTGCGGGAGATGGTAGCAACGGCGGGGAGGCGGCATTTTTTGCAAAAAGGGAAATCATACTGGATCCCGGTTTTATCGCCGAAAGCGGTAGCCGGTTTGAAGCATCTATCGATACCGCGTTTATGATAATTTTAGCGCCGGGGTTGCTGCAGCCTGCAGACGGGGCAACAGGGGTGGCTACAAATACATTGCTCCACTGGGAGGTTGTGGATAATGCGCTTTCTTACCGCTTGCAGGTGGCTCTAAATACTGAGTTTTCGGAAACGGCGGTTATTTTTGACGAGAGCGGCCTTGAAACTACAACTCACCAGCTAAACAATTTAGCGGAAAATACCACTTATTATTGGCGGGTGAGCGCTGTCAATGCTGCGGGAAGCAGCGATTGGTCGCCGCCATCGCTTTTCACCACGGTTTCTGCTATCAATTTAAACAATACCTTTTTCTTCCAAACCCGGGATAATCCCACCGATTATTCGCCGGGTGACTTTCGTTTAATTGGCTTGCCAGGAGATAGCGTCCTTCCGGCGGCACCTCTTTTTAGCGGCGATTTTAATGAAGATTGGAAAATCGCCTGGGATAATGGCGCGGAAAGCAGTGATGCCGGCGACTATCAGGTCATTTCCGCCGAACTTACGTTTGAGAAAGGCAAGGCTTTGTGGGCGCTAAACAAAGGAAATTTGAATATCGATTTAACAGTCCCGGCGGCAAGTTTAAATGATTCCGGCGAAATAAACATTCCCCTCCACCCCGGCTGGAATTTGATTACCAATCCTCTTACACAAACCGTTGGCTGGATTGATGTGCAAATCGCCAGCGTTTTTAGCGAGCCGCTGTTTGAATTTCGCGGCAATGATGGTTACGTGGCAGCAACAACGCTTGAACCGTTTGCAGGATATTATTTCGATAACGCCGGAAATTTGCCGTCGCTTAAAATACCGTATCCGCACGTGGCGGATGGAAGCGTTTCTACAGAAGCAACTGATCCGGCCAACTGGCGAATTCACATAGGATTGATTTCCGGGAAATACAGCGATAATATTGCTTCGATTGGCGTTGCAGCGTCTGCTAAAACAACCCGGGATCACCTGGATTTTCGCAAACCGCGAGATATGTTTAACAGCCCGGCAATCGCTTTTTACCGCCCGCAGTGGGGAGGCCGTTTTATAACCGATATCCGCCCACTCGTCGAAGAAGCCGAAACCTGGGAGTTTGAAGTCAGCGCATTACCTGGCATTCGGAACACGCTTTCTTTTTCCGGTGTTCGCCGGGTTCCATCTCGCTTTGACGTTTACCTGGTTGACCGGGGCGGGGCGCGATTTATCAATCTTCGGGAAGATACGACTTATCATTATAACGTGCTTACGCATCGCGCAAGATTCGAACTGGCTATCGGCAAAAAAGCCGCATTAAACGATCTCTTAACCGCCGTTATCCCCAAAACCATCTCCCTGGGTGAAAATTATCCAAACCCCTTTAACCCGGCTACGATCATCCCCCTTGATATTCCCACCAAAACTATTGGTGAGTTGGGTATTTACAACATATTAGGAGAGCGCATAAAATTAATTTTTTCCGGGGTTTTGGAGTCGGGGCGACATGGATTTACCTGGGATGGCCGAAACCACAGCGGGGCTCCAGTCGCCAGTGGGGTTTATTTCTACCGTTTTACAACCCAATCAGGCTTTTTGAAAGTTAGAAAGATGGTATTGCTGAGATAATTTTTAAAACTTGTAAGAAGAAACAGATCGAACTTTTGCGAAGAATTGGTGATTCTTTGACCAAGCATCGAACATCCAATTTAATTCGGGATATCGTACTTCTTTGGTGACTTTTTAGGGGTTGGAAACAACATTAAAGAAAAAAGGAAGATTCTTATGAAACGGAAATTTTATATCACGGTAATCGGCTTTATAATAGTATTTACCCTTAGTATTTCTTCTTGTTCAAATGATATAACGAATCCGGAGGAGCCACCAACGCTTTCTTCTACCAATATCAATCAAAGTAATTGGTTAACAGCGTTTCCCCCGATGCATTTTTTTCTCCTATTTTCTAATCCACAAGTAGCATATAATGTTTCTTCATTCCCGGATGATTTAACCTATATCTCTCTTATGCAACAACGCCGCCAGCGCCTGGATTGGTTTGACCCAACCGACCACATTCCTATCCAAGCAATTTGGCCGGATTCCAATGTAACGGCTGCAACGGGTACAACTTCGCCTACTCTTAGTTTGACTTGGAGCAATCACTGCACATCCGTAGATAGCGCCTGGGGAGGTATTATGCGCAGAATTCATGGGTTCAATGATTTATCGAATATAGAGTTTATGGAATTATGGGTAAGAGGAAGAAAAGGCCAGCTAAACATTGATCTTGGGAATTTTAATGATGGTACTCAGCCAGGGAGTGGAGGCACGTCGATTACAGGCAATGATTATATTACATATCGTTTTAATCTTAACCCGCTCGCAGATACTACTTTTATTTCTGAGGCCACTTATTTTGATGATGGCACTCCAACCGGTTGGGTACTCTATCGTATACCTATTAGCGATTATTCCGATACAATCGGTACCCCTGATATCACCTTCAAAAATATTACGTCTATAAGGCTTTGGTTGAATTATATACCACCAACGCCAACCGTAGATATCGATACCCTGCAAATTGCAGCATTCGATTTTATAGATGCCAATAATAGAAGATATTGATATAATATAATTGAGAAAGCGCTGTTTGCCCACCCAAATTCAGTAAGCGGCAAAATTAAAGAGTAGGCAGTAGGCAACTAGTAAATTTGCCTGCTGCCTACTGCTTATTTAGCTCCGGCTTTGTCGGGTTATATAAAATCTCTTTCCCCTGAATTAACTCCCATCTTTACCTTAATCTACAGCTCTCTTCGGTATATATAAGATTCGACCGGCTGGTTGACCGCCACTCGACGAGACGGTCGAGACGTCTTCTTTCTTTAAAGCTGCTCTAAAACCAAACAACTCTATAAACCACATAAAAACAAATGTTTGCAAACAAGAATATATTCTTGTTTATAACCTGTTCTTTTCTGGCACGCCAATCGCTTATAGCTGTAATAGTTGTTAAAGGTTTTCTCATGAGAAATTTTAAACCGGTATTTGATACATAAATAAAAGTGCCTGAAACGGTAAAGTTTTTAAAGAATAAATCAACAAAAATACAATGGCTTGTAAAATTAAGGAGATTTAAAATGAAAGCATCCAGGATTTTTTTAGTTTCGAAATTATTTGTATTAAGCATAATTTTATTAACCGTTTTCTCATGCAACAAGGATGAAAATAATAATCCACTCGGCCCTGTTAGCGAAACGCTTCATCCTTCAACACCCTCTTCGGTAATGCCCGGAGAGGAGATTAGCTCATCAGCTAATTTTACTAAAAATGATTCGCTTGTTATTTCTATCCATAACAGCTGTCTCTTATACACATCTGACGCTGCCGACGAGCTTCTTGGTGT
>CAXHHS010000467.1:0-5958 GCA_964015645.1 uncultured bacterium | reverse complement strand
GATGTGTATAAGAGACAGTTACTAACGGGCGGCGATTGGCGGAAAATCTCACCTATAAAATTAATGCGGAAGAAGGCCAGCCGCTGGCCTACGCCCATCACGGTTCTCTCTCCAAACAAATTCGTGAAACGGTGGAGGCCAAATTGAAGGCCGGGGAGCTAAAAGCGATTGTCGCCACCAGTTCGCTGGAAATGGGCATCGACATCGGTTCGCTGGATGAAGTCGTACTAATTCAATCCCCGCCGTCAATCTCTTCCGCCATCCAGCGCATCGGGCGGGCCGGCCACCAGGTTGGCGAAATTAGCCGCGGCACGCTTTTCCCCACCCATCCCCGCGATTTTTTAGACGCCGCGGTTTTGGCCGAGGGTATTCTCAAAAGCGACATCGAAACAGTTCGCCCGGTGGAATGCCCGCTGGATGTGCTTTCGCAGATCATCATTTCCATGGTTGGTGTGGCGGAATGGGATATCGATGAGTTGTACGCCTGCATCAAAACCAGCTTTCCCTATCGCAATTTGGCGCGGCAGCAATTCGACCAGGTGCTCAACATGTTAGCCGGGCGTTACGCCGACCGCCAGGTGCGCGAGCTAAAACCGCGCGTTTCCACCGACCGGTTGGATAACACCATATCTGCCCGCAGCGGCGCATTGCAGGCATTGTACATGTCCGGCGGCACCATTCCCGATCGCGGTTATTTTCATTTGCGGCATTTGCATACCAATTCCCGTATCGGGGAACTGGATGAGGAATTTGTTTGGGAAAACGGCCCCGGCAGCAATTTTACGCTCGGCAACCAAACCTGGCGGGTGGAGAAAGTAACCCACAATGAGGTCTTCGTTCTCCCCGGCAATCCCAAAAGCCCCGGCCCGCCGTTCTGGAAGGCCGAGGAATACAGCCGCGATTTCCACTTTTCGCAGCGCATCGGCGAGTTTTTGGAAATCGCCAACGAGCAGCTGGATGATCCCCAATTTGCCGTGGAACTTCAGCAGCAACATCTCATGAACAAAACCGCGACCGAACAGCTAATTCTTTTTTTGAAGAAGCAGAAAAAATCTACCGGCAGCGATTTGCCACACCGCCATCATATTTTGCTCGAGTATATTAAATCCGGGCCGGGCGGTACGCCGGGCAACCAGGTGGTTTTGCACACCTTTTGGGGCGGCAAAGTAAACCGCCCGTTTTCGATGGCGTTGCAAGCAGCCTGGGATGAAAAATTCGAGCATCAAATCGAGGTGTATTCCACGGAAGATTCCATCGTGCTGCAACTGCCGGATGAGGTGCGTGCGGATGAGATTATGACGATGGTTCCCGCAGCAAATTTGCAGCAGCTACTTCGCAAACAGTTGGAAGGCTCCGGTTTCTTCGGCGCGCGCTTTCGGGAATGTGCCGGGCGTTCCCTGTTGCTCAGTCGCCGGAAAATAAACGAGCGAATGCCGCTCTGGCTCAGCCGTTTAAAATCGCAGAAGCTGTTGGACGCCGTAATGCGCTACGACGATTTCCCGATTCTATTGGAAGCCTGGCGTACCACCATGCAGGATGAATTCGAATTAGACGCCTTGCAGCAAGTGCTTTCCGAGCTGGAATCTGGCATTATTACCTGGAGCGAAGTACACACCAATGTTGCCAGCCCCTTTGCTCAATCGGTTACCTGGCGGCAGATTAACGAATACATGTACATGGATGACCGCCCGCTCGCCGGAAAACAGTCCCGCCTGCGCAGCGATCTGCTGCGGGATGTCGTTTTCACTCCCGGTCTGCGTCCTACGGTCAGCCAGGAAGTTATTGATAATTTTGAGCTTAAACGCCAGCGCCTCGCTCCCGGTTACTCCCCGCAAACATCCCGCGATTTGTTAGATTGGGTAAAAGAACGCCTGCTGATTCCGCAACCTGAATGGGAGAAATTACTCCGGGCAATCGAGCGCGATCATCAAATAAAACCGAAAGACCTCCTCGCTCCCCTTTCCGAAAAGCTGGCAATCATCATACCACCAAACGCATCCCCCCCGCTCATTGCAGCTCTCGAAAATCTTCCCCAAATTGTCCCCGGTTTTTACCCGGATGATAAATCAATCAAAATAGACAATATCGATTCTTTTAATAAGGCAAAAACCAATCAAGATGAGAAAATTACAATTTCCGAAACGTTTTCTTCGGAAATTTCAGAAATCGGCTCTTCGGAAATTGCAGAAGATGATCTATCGACAGATTTGCTAAGTAACTGGTTACAATATTACGGACCTCGGCAAACGGAATTTATTGCAGAAACCCTGGGACTTGCAGGCCAGCAATTGCAGGTTTTGCTGGATGATTTGATTGATTCGCAGCAACTGATCTCCGGAATTTTGATTGAAGGGCAGGATTCGGAAACGGTGTGCGATGCTGAAAATTTTGAGACACTGCTGCGAATCACACACGCCGGGGCAACGCCGCAGTTTGAGCCGCTGGATATCGAATGGCTGCCGTTGTTTTTAGCCCAACAGCATGGACTTGCCCGCCCCAAAAGCGAGATCGACGATTTATACCGCTGCCTGGAACAGTTAGCCGGTTACCCGCTCGACGCAGCAATGTGGGAGCAAGATATTTTTCCGGCGCGCCTGCCGAATTATGCGACGGCGATGATGGATACTGTGATGCTGAATGGCAACCTTAAATGGATAGGCCGGAAAAATAATCGTATCATTTTTTGTTTTGATGAAGATTTGGAGTTGATCCGGGATGAACAAGACGTTATTGAGGCGAAAGAGGATGACATTGAAAATAACGGCAATGAGGAAGTCGGGGTAAATAGCGACATCGACCGGCTTTTCCCGGACGTTTACAGCCGTTATGATTTTTCGACGTTGATGCAGATATCCGAACTGCCGGCAGCGCAATTAACTGAGAAACTATGGAAGGCTGCCTGGAACGGCAAGGTTAGTAATGACACCTTTTTAGCGCTGCGTCGCGGCATTATGAATCGGTTTAAAGTGCCATCCGTTACACCGGATTTACCAAGCCGCAATCGCCGGCAACGGCCATCGGGACGGCGGGGGTTATTTCAGAAATGGAAAGGCGCGGTGCCGTTTGCCGGGAATTGGTTCCGGCTTTCTTTCCCGCCGCTATCAGATGATCTTATCGAGAAAGAAGAACACAACAAAGACCGCGTGCGGCTGCTACTGGATCGCTACGGCATTTTGTTCCGGGAGTTGGTTGTTAGGGAATTGCCGGAATTTCGCTGGGCAAATATTTTTCGCTCGCTGCGCTTAATGGAGCTTGCCGGGGAGGTGTTCGCGGGATATTTTTTTCACGGTATTCCTGGCCCGCAATTTATCTCGCGGCAGGCGTTTCAAATGCTCAACCGCAAGATGCCGGAAGATGCCATCTTTTTTATGAATGCACATGATCCCGCCTCCCTGTGCGGATTGCAGTTGGATGCCTTAAAGGGCAATTTACCCAGGCGCTTACCCGGCAATCATCTCGTATTTCACGGAAAACGATTGGTGATGACTTCCGAACGCAATGGGAAATCGCTACAACTTAATGTTGAACCGGATGATCCGCACTTGCAGGAATACCTCGCCGTGCTGCGACATTTACTCACCCGGCAATTCCAGCCCTTGCGGCGAATTGCCATCGAATCCATCAACGGCGAAGACGCCGTTCGCAGCCCCTACCTAAATGCGCTTAAAACGTCGTTCGATGTTTCCGTTGATTATAAAAATGTGACGCTACATCGTAAGAGAGATTAATGGCTTAAATGCGATTGAATTTTGATTGTTATTAAGTGTTGTTTTTGTTTGTAAAACAAGTGCATAATATTTATGTTATACTCTAACGGCGAAAGTTTAAAGTTCGTCTTTAATTACTATTAATAATAGGGTCAGGAAGAAACCGAAAATCAACATTGAAATTTCTGTTAAAATTCTAAAGAGGAAACGCTTAATTTTAATGAATTTACATAAGGCAGGGAATAAATTAACTGGGCATCACAAAAATGGATAGAGAACTTTATGAAAAGCTACTAAGAATTGATAATACTTTATGGGCCGATATCTTTGAAGAATTTCACCAATATCGCCCTAATAAAGATATATTTGACCAAGAATGGGTTCATATGAAATTCTATATTCGAAAAAAAGTTGAAGATGAAAATAATGGCTCTTCAAGCCAAGAATTTAAATTAAAGGATAGAATCATATCAGAAACCCCCAATAGTCGATCATTATTTTATGTCTCCAATGGAAGGTTCAGTCTTCCTGAGCCTGATGCTGTGCCAGTGGCTTACTTTTCTGATTGGCTAACAGCGACTGTTGAATCTTCTCCTTCTTTTCGAAGTAATGTGTATCTAAAGTCAGCAGATCTATATGAATACTGTAAAGGGAGATTTGATCCCGATCCAGATACCAATAAAACTTCTGGATATCCAATTATATATTCGATTAACCCTGAAGCTAAACTATTAGACCTCAGAAATTACACAAATAAATTCTTTAAAGTTACTGCGTGTCAAAGTATTTGTGGCTCTTATAACTTGTATGAAAATGCCGTAAAAAATAAAAGTGATGTATGTTACGACAAAACTCAGGCAGTTGCAAAAATAGCTTTTGAAAAAAAATTTGACGGTATAATATATCAATCGGTCAGAATGCCTGGAGATGGGGAATATAATTTTATTGGCGGAGAAAATATTGTTTTATTCAATGAATCTAAATGTAAAAAAAGAGATTATGTTTAACATTAATGCAGTAAAAATGAGAATAGTTATTTTAAGTATTTCCAAAGTTTTAATTCCTTTCTGTTTATGTTAGCATAAAAATCGCATCAACACCGACGAGTGGGTTGGTTGCCTTTGAAACGATTTGAGAATAAGGATATATCAAAGTGTTTTGAAATTTGCATTGCCAGGTCCCATTCGCCGGTTATGCTAAGCTTTAGATGAGTAGTTGAGATAGAATTCTTAATTGTGTTTAATTCCGATCACTGAAAAAGATAAGAAATGAGGTATCAAAACATGTCAATTGTCAAAACAAGATATGAACATGTAATTCTTAATGAAAAAGATGTTCCGATTATTGCCGGAACCAATATGAAAGTAATCGAACTTGTTTTAGAAAAAACCGCCTATGGATGGAGTCCTGAAGAACTTCAATTCCAACATCCCTATTTAACATTAGGTCAAATTCACTCAGCATTAGCCTACTATTGGGATCATAAAACCGAGCTTGATAACGATATTGAACAGCGCATTGAATTTGTAGATAAGCTCCAGCACAAGAAAAGAAATTCACCACTTGTATCTCGGTTGAAAGCAAAGGGACTAATTTAGTGGCGATCAAATTGTATATGGATCACCATGTGCCACGTGCTATTACAACAGGCCTTCGTTTACGTGGAGTTGATGTAATTACATCTCTTGAAGATGGTACAAGTAAACTGGATGATCCGGAATTACTGGATAGAGCCGGAGAGATGGAGCGAGTTTTGTTTACACAAGATGACGATTTGCTTGCTGAAGCGACCAAAAGACAACGTTCAGGCATTCCTTTTATGGGAGTTATTTATGCTCATCAACTCCGTATCTCGATTGGCGCTTGTGTTGAAGATTTGGAAATCATTGCAAAAGCTGGGGAGCCGATGGATTTAGAGAATAGAGTCGAGTATTTACCACTAACTAAATAGAAATTTTCTAATGCCTGCTAAAATTTCCCCGCTGCTTTTGACATTCCTTCTAACAACTTGCCCGCTAAACTTAATCGCGCAAACCAGTGACACCACCCAAACCGATAGCACTCGCGCAGCTACCCGGGATTCCACCGTAAAAAAGGGATTCGATTACAAAACTGTGCACGGCATTGAACGCGATGAAAAAAAAGCCAGCAACACCACTCGCAAAGTTGTAAATACCGCATTTTTTATTCCTCGTGTGTTATTTGACTGTCTCTTATACACATCTCCGAGCCCACGAGACTCCATTGCATC
>CAXHHS010000466.1:0-5971 GCA_964015645.1 uncultured bacterium | reverse complement strand
TTTTTATCCACCTCCAGAAGCTGTGACAACTCATTATAGGAAACCTCGTTTCCCAATTGCAGAGCTAGCGCTTTAAGGAGTTTTTCTAAAAGATCCGGTTTCCTCACGCCTTTTAAAGAAAGCAAATCTTTATAAAGATAACTGCCCGATAGCTGTAATAAAATTTCCGTTTCCTGTCCCGCGTGGGTTATTATCTCGGGGTACATTCCAAAAACCAGGCGATGTTCTAACTGCCGCTCCGTCTCTAAAAAACCCGTATGGCCGGCAAACTCTTGCCAACTGATGGGATATAATAAATATTCCCATTTTCGACCGGTTAGCGGTTCGTTCACCTCATTTGCAATTTCCAAACCGGAAGAACCACTTACTAATAATTGCACATTTTTAATGCGGTCGACAATGATTTTTAAGGTAAGGCCGATATTCCTTACTCGTTGGGCTTCATCGATAAAAATCAGTGTGTGGTTTCCGAGCAGCCGTTTTAGTCCTGTTTCATTGGCATCTTCGAGTTGCGTTCTCACAATTGGATCGTCACAATTCAACAAAAGCCAGCGTCCCTGTTCTTCGCAAATTAACGTTAACAACGTTGTTTTACCGGTTTGGCGCGGGCCTAAAACGATAATGGCTTTGCCGGTGTTTAATCTTTTATCGATTACACTTTTTAACGTTCTTGGAATCATAGCGATAGAATATAGAGATTATAATCCCCAAATTCCATAAGTTTTAGGGATTATAATCCCCAAATTCATTCTTTTTTGGTTTCCATAGGAGTGCAAATTCATTTTGCACAAAAATTGTTATAATGCAAAATGAATTTTGCACTCCTATGGCTTGCAGGTCATCCACCGATAGAATGCCCCAAACAGCTATTTGCATTTGGAGATAAAAATATATAAATTGACCGCGCTTCCAAAAGACACCGGGACCGCGAATGAAATTAGCAGACCTCATTCCATTAATAAAACGCATAGACTTTACAGAAGGTGTTGAACGCCAGCTATTAAGCGATCGGCTAAAAAAACGCCTGGGAATTATCGTCGCTGTAACCGGCATCTTTTTGCAATTCTTTTTCGAGGTTTTTAGCGATAGCGAGTTTTTAACAAAACTGCCGGGTCATGCGGTTAATTTTATTGAGTTTCTGTGGTTGTTGATTACCGGCCAATGGAGCCGATTGCAACTGTTTAAACTCGTTCCCGAATTTGCCTTTCCACTGTTCATTTTGGTTATCCTGGGCATGTATCTTTTAATCCAGCGGCTGCGATTTTATCGTGGTTTTTCGGAAGAACCGTTTCGCTATACTTTTTGGATCGCTCCATTCGGGCGCATCGAGATCGGCAAAAAAACGGATGAAAAGGCTCCGGCAGAAGACCCGATTGCCAGTCTGCTGCATCATGATTTAACCGAGCGGTTGAAAGAACGGATTGGCCGCCTGTCGCTCATTAATGAAAATACTCTAAAAGAAGAAACCAAAGAAAAACTCTACTCCCATATTTACATCGAAGGGCAATATACCATTCGGGAAGAACGCAACGGGCAGGTCGTTATTCATGTAATGCCGCGTTTGCGAATTGGCCCGCCGAACAAGCCGTTAAAATTGACAAATTCCATCCGCTACCCGCTGGATGAAAGCGCAATTAAAATTTCTACAAAGCCGGGCGACTCAGAAACCGAAGCCACTGGCACGGAAATCGATCTCGGAAAATATAGCATTGCCGCCCCGGTGTACGAAGATGTTATGGAGCAAGTTTATTCCAGCGTTGCTACGGAAATTTACCAGCAGATAAAATCTGATCTCAGCAATAAAATGCGGATGTTTCCAACTGATTACTTGCGCTCCGTAGCGCTATTTCATGAGGCGGAAGACTTTGCACGCTCAAACACCGTGGACGCCTACAATCACGCCATTGAATTGTACCGCGAGGCCATCCGCTATTACGATACCGCGATTCGCAGAAAATTGCACGATGTGTTGATTCGCTTTCCCTGGCTTTGGCGGTTTGCAGTAAATTATCAGCATAACCGGGTAAAAACCTTGTTCGGATTTACGAAGTGCCTGGTGTACCGCCGAATCACCTCTGCGCTGGCTGGCAGGGCAAGCAATCCCTTGTTCGAGGTCATTCCGAGAATGAATGAGGCGGTAATTGTGATGTCAACACTTCACAACCGCATTCATCGCCAATGGCGGCTGAAGATTGAAACGCCGGCAAGCGTTATCAATTCCGGAGATTTTGACGAAACCACAAACCGCTACCGCGCTACCCTGGCAAACTTGACGTATGAAAAAGATACCATCAAACAGCGGCTCCGGCTGAAACCATCTTCAAAACTGGTAAATCGTCAAAGTCGCATCTTTTTCGACACCTACCTGGCAACCTCGCTGGCATATTATTATTTGAGCGGATCGGAAACCGCCGGGGGTTTCCTGGGGTCTGCTCGCGCGATCAGGCCGGAATTCGCCGAACAAAATTCACTTTATCTACTTGCCAATGCTTTAATCGAACCGGAATTGGATAAAAAAATTCGCCTGTTTCAACTGGCCGTGGAAAAAGCCCCCAATTTCGAAATCGCCCAATATCTGTTCACATTAAACCTGGAAATGCGCTTTCGCAATCAAAACGAAATTGTCGCCCACCGGGTAGATGCCGTTATCGAAGAGTACGATAAAGTTATTAGACTGAATCCCGGAAATATTGCCGCTCTTTCTGCCCAGGGATATTTATACTGGCTGCTGAATGATAAAAAAACCGCTCAAAAGAAATTTCGACAAGGCAAAGAAATCAAAACAATTAATCGCCAAACGTTTATGGGCGAATTGCTCTACGGCCAGGCGCGAATTGCAGCGGAGGAAGGACGGATTAACGAAAGCTATCATTATTATATTGATGCCGTTGCCAGCGATCCGGGCATTGCAGCGTATGCGCCGCCGGAAATTACCCGGGTGGAAATTTCGTATTTCGTTTACATAACGCCCGCTATGATGCGTCGCTTCGAGCAATTTAAAGACACTTTTGAAAGCCACATTACCAACGGAAAATTGCCGGGCAATCGGGGTGGTGAATTTTCTGCGAAGACACTCGATGTCGTGTATAGCTTTGTATTGAATGAATATGGCAATGCCTGCCAAAATTACTACTTCCGCTTTGGCGACATCGACTATTTAAATCGTGGTATTGCCGCGTATGAGGCCGCCGTCAAAAAATACAATAACAACCCGGCCATTTATTACAATTTGGCAAACGCCTATCGCTGGCGGGCGGAACCGGACGATTGGGAAAAAGCTCGCGATTGTCTGCAAAATGCCGAATCGTATTTTGCTTCCTGGGTGAGCGGTTTAATCAATTTAACCAAATCGCAAGCCGAGCATTTGCTTACCAAAGTAGATGACTGCCACCGGCAATTAATTGCCAAAAACACTCAGCTTGATGAAATTGCTTCCACCTTCGGAAAAACAAATATCCATGAGCAGATTTATTCTAAGAAATTAGGGATGGAGAAACCCGCCGCTGTCGATCCAGAAACGCCGCCTCTCCCGGCAAAAACAGAATTACCAAATTTGGGCGCTGACTCCACCGGAAAAACGTCTACCGGCAGATCCTTTGATGGCAATTTGCCGGATAACCGGGAAGGTGAAATTGCAAAAACGCAAAACGAGCGGGAAACACTGCTAAATGAAATCGCTAATTTGGAAGAGAGAATGGCTCGCCTGGAAGAAGATGTTGAAAACGAAGTGATGACCAAAATGGCGCGTATTATGGATACGACGCGTTTTTCTGCTCTTCATCAACCGTTACGATTTGACAGGCGCGGCACCGGAGTGGCAGAAGTTGTCTCCTTACATATTCCCCCGGAAAATATCGATGAAAATGACATTGGTTTTCTCTACCTTTGGTCGGAAATTCTTTCCTGGAATCGCGAAAATGAGGAAGCGTTGCTTGCAGCGGAAAAACTCTTTTCAAAGATTTCCCAATATCATCCCGGCAGCACCGGTGTGGTATATTTGCGGGAGCGGATAAATATCAATTTGCAGGTGATCGAAGAAAATGCTCATTCGGCGACAGAAAATGTGACTTATGAAATGGTGCGCAATGATTATTCCCTACAAAGATTAACTGCTGCCGACAAGTTTATCGATCATCTAAAAAAAGAAGATTACGCATCGATTCGCTATCTGAAAGATTGGGTTTTAAGTATTAATGCAAAATTTGCAGATCAGGAGAACAACAAAAAAATCTCGTTAAACTGCGAATCGGAATCAGCGCTTTTGGAGACGCTCAATCAAATTATCAACTACCGGCACAGCCTCGCTGCCAATATAACCGACTACCGCGAATGGTTGAGTGAATCGTTAACTCCTCGCACCAAAGCGCTGGCCGGATTGCAGCCTGCCGGGCAGGATTTGAAGCGCTTAAATCGCTTCATTTTGCAGGAGATTTTCCCGGAGTGGGTTCCTTCCCGTTCATTCGATCTTTATCTAAAAGAGATGAAAAACCTGTTGGATTATTGGTTGGAACAAGATCCGATTTCCTACGCTTCCCTCCGCTGGGCGCAGGATTATTTTACCACTCCGGAGCTCATTCGCTACATCCTAATCGCGGTAGAAAGCGATGTTGATTTTCCAATGAAAGTGCATCACAAATGGCTTTCCGATTTATATGATCATGCCTATTACCAGGAAACAGCGATTACCGATTTACAAAATGCAGTTGCCCGATTCCCACAAGAGAGCATTTATCATTACAAGCTTGCCGTGAAATATCAAAGCGATGCTCAACCCGAAAAGGCCCTGACCGAAATTCGCAAAGCCATTGAGAGAGCCTACCCGGAACATCCTTCGCTCGATTTATGCCATGATACACTGGGATCGATTTATGAGGATTTAGCACACTGGGATGAGGCGACAGATGCGTACAAAAAAGCGATTGCCATCCGCCCGGAGAACAACAATTTTCAACGGCATTTGATGTTGCTTTACAATCGCCGGGGTAATCAATATTTTGATGGCGCCGATTATAAAACCGCCGCACAGTTCTATCAAAAGGCCATCGATACCGATCCCAATGATTCGGTTTTATACGCCAACCTGGCATCCGCATTCGAAAATATCAAAGATCCGCAGCAAAAAATATCCTTGCTGAAATCGGCTGTAGCAGCCACAGAAAAAGCTATCGAACGCGATCCGGACAATACCCAATATCCCCTTCGCAAAAAAAGACTCGAATCCCAACTGGCGCTTTTGAGCAAGGGATTTGGCTCGCGTTCCATCAATTTTCTTCCCTTAGTAACGCAAATTGCAGTGGAAGTGGCCGCAAATCTCATCCCGTTATTTGAACGCCGTGGCGGTGGCTTAACGCCGGAGGCGAAGAGTCAGATCGATGAGCTTCGGGAGTTTTTTCGCAGCGAATTTGGTGTAAAAATTCCGCCGCTCCGTTTCCGGGGAAATGAAACCGATATGCCCCGGGATAATTATTTAATCATGATCAACGAAGTGCCGCTGGTAATGGGCGCGATTTCTCCCGATAATCGATTTTTTAACGGCATCAAAGAACTGCTGGATTATTCGGGAATTCCCGGCGAACCGGCGACCAATCCGTTTACCGGGGAAGAAGGATGCTGGATAGATCGCAAAGATTGGGAAGCGGCGATTGCCGCCGGTTTTACATTATGGGATGTTCTCGATTACCCGTTTACGCATTTAATTGCGGTGTTAAAAACCAATATGGCAGAGTTTATTGGCCACCAGGAAATACTGGAACTACTTAAGCGCCAACACTTAGAAACCAAGCCGTTACCGGAAGGGGAAACATTAACACAATTAGCCCGCGTTATAAAAGGGTTGCTTAGTGAAGAAGTGCCGGTAACCGAAATGGGGAAAATTTACGATGCC
Organism: uncultured bacterium; assembly: GCA_964015645.1. GTDB lineage: Bacteria > Calditrichota > Calditrichia > RBG-13-44-9 > J075 > CAXHHS01. Next base: position 87 of record CAXHHS010000466.1, on the reverse strand, counting down.
TTTTTAGCAATGTCATCCGCCGGAAAAACCGCTCGCGAGACTGTCTCTTATACACATCTCCGAGCCCACGAGACTCCATTGCATCTC
>CAXHHS010000465.1:0-5971 GCA_964015645.1 uncultured bacterium | reverse complement strand
CGAGGCAATGGAGTCTCGTGGGCTCGGAGATGTGTATAAGAGACAGGGTACAACGCCTGATGGGATTGGATGATAATATTGTTCCGTTTTTCTTTGATGAAAAAATCCGGTCTGCCCGGGAGATATTAAACGCGCTGCGAGATTATTTGTTAGAGCAAGGCAACCTTAACATTCAAGGCGGTATGGAGCGGTATAATACCGCATTGGAAAAATTCATTTTCCTAATTTACGAGATTGCCAAAAAACGCGAGCCGGTGTTTGTGTTTGATAATTTGGATGAATTTCAAAGCGCTCCCGGCACCGATTTTCATGAAGAGTTTAATGATATTGTTGAGATCATCAGCTACCTTTGCCGGGTGCACCGCTTTCGCATTATTTGCGTTAGCCGCTACCCGCTGCCGGAAACATTCGACATCAAACTGTTTAATTTGGCAAAGATCGATTATATCGATTTTCGTAAAAAATACGGCTATTTAGATGTTGAAAATTTTCAAAGAAAAATTACCGGGAAAAAATTTACAAAATTTCGCCAAACAATCTTCGGAAAAAAGGAGATTGCGGTAGACGATATCGTTAAACAACTTTATGATAGTTTTAACGGCAACCTGCGAGCGCTGGAATTATTTACCAGGTTCTTCGACAAATATCCTAAAAAAGCCGCTTTGGTTTGGGAAAAATGGGAAAGCTATCGCAATCAAACTCAAACGAATGGCCAGGCGGCATCCCAGCAAGTTGAGATGCAGCAATTGTTACCCCAACTCATTAAAACATTGGAGCCGCGCCACCAGGTGTTATTGGGAATTTTAAGCCGGTTCCGTACCCCGGTTCAATTAACAGCCATCACCAGCCAATTTGAGGCAAAAAAAGCTGATGAAAATTTCTCTCTGGCACTGAAAGAATTTTTGAAAACGCTTAACCGTTTGATGTTCGTTGAAACTTATACCGACAAAAAAAACCTGCAAACCTATTATTATATGACCCCGGGCATCAAAGATTTGGTCGCCCACGTACTGCCGGAATTGACCACGGTCCCGTTTTCCCACCAGCGTGCCGGAATGTATTATTTTAACTGCCACAAAACCATGGAACAATCGCTGACGGAGTTGAAGGAATCCTTTCATCATTATACGATTGTGAATATCAACGAATGGGTGCAAACCACCGGTCGCTATTTGGCAAACGCATATTACAAATATTCCAAATTTGATGTCGCCTACTACTACACCTCTCGCGTATACAAATTATTAGGCGAAAAAACCGGCGCACTGATGATTCGCCTGTTGGGGCAAATTTTAGAATCGATGGGGAAATGCGAAACGGCGCTTTCCGTTTATAAACGAGCGCTGGCAGTTTCTGCCGAGAAAGAAAATCGTTATATCGAAAGCCTGTTGCTTAATAACGTGGGTCAGGCGTATAAAAACCTCGGCGAATACGAGCGCTCGTTGTCTTATCTAATCCGCAGTTTAAAGATCAGCCGCGATTTTGAGTTTCGGTTTTTGGAAAGCGAAAACCTTTATCACATCGGCCATTTATATTTTTTGCGGGGTGAAAAGGAAACCGCGTTAGATTTGATGGAAGATAGTCTGTTGATTAAAAATGAGGTTGCCGACAAAAGCGGTAAACGGTTGATTCTATTAAACATTAGTCAAATATATCAGGCAATGGATATTGACGAAACGGCCCTGGAATACCTGGAAGAAAGCCTGGAACTTAGCCGCGAAATGAAGGACAAGCGCAGCGAATGCGTCAGTCTAAAACACGTAGCAAATGTTTATGAATATCTTAATGACCAGGAAGAAGCGCTGATGTATTTAAAATCCGCGCTTACCATCAGTCGGGAAATTGGCGACAAACAATGTCGGCATGTTTTGCTCAGTGACATCATCCGCATTTACGAATCTCGCAACGAATATCCGCGCGTGTTAACCTACCTGGAAGAGAGTTTGGAGAACGCTCGCTTATTGGGTGAGAAAGAACGTGAGTGCAATATTTTGAATCGTATTGGCCAAAAGTATATAGATCTTCGGAATTTCCAATCCGCTTTGGATTATTTACATGACAGCCTCAAAATCAGCCAGAAATACAACTTACGCCGTGAGCAAGCCAAAGCAATGTACAATCTAGCAATTGTTGCCCACGCCAATGGTAACCGCGCCACGGCATTGGACTATTTTGAGAAAAGTTTGGCAATTAGCAAAGAATATGGCACAAAAGAAGAAGTAGGCCGCGCATTACACCAAATGGGCATTATCCTATATTCCCACGGCGATTTGCAAACGGCCACCAATTACCTCAACGAAAGCATTCGTATTAGCCAGGAAATTAACGACCGTAAGGGAGAGGCTTATAAGTTAATTGATCTGGCGAATTTTTATCTCGATGTGCGCGTTCAGCAACCGCATATTGCCCAATCCTACTTGCAGCAAGCCGCTCAAATTAACCACAATTTGAATGACAGCCATCTATCGCAGCTTCTGGACGAGAAGGTGCCAGCGTAAAATTATTTAAAAGCACTTCTCATAAAATCCATTTTTCATATTCCCAAAAAATATCGGAAAAGTTGACTTTTTGGAATTTCAAGTTTATCTTTCAAAGTGTAAACTTAAACTTGGAGTTGTAATGCAAGCAACAGCAAAAGACTTAAGATTCCACTCTAAAGAATTACTTGGTGTTGTAGCCAGAGGGGAAGAGGTTGTCATTACCTACCGCGGAAAACCCTGTGCTAAATTGGTGCCTTTTGAGAATAATCACAATGATGTGGCGGATGAAACTCCTCTATTCGGAATTTGGAAAGATTACGATTCGACAGAAGATGTTGAAAATTATATAAACAATCTACGCAAGGGCAGATTTTGATGCTAATAGATACGGATGTTCTAATTTGGTATTTACGAGGAAATCCAAAAGCATTTAAAGCAGTAGAAAATCAGCCCGGTTTTTCCATTTCGGTCATCACATATATGGAATTAGTACAAGGTATGCGCAATAAACAGGAGTTGCAGCTTTTAAGAAAGGCAATAAAAAAATGGGATTCAAAAATCTTATATATTTCCCAAGAGATTTCAGCAAAGGCAATGTTTTATGTCGAGCAGCATTTTCTAAGCCATTCAATTAAACTGGCAGATGCTTTAATTGCCGCAACAGCAGTTGTTAATAGTTTGCCATTAATGACGGCCAATGTGAAGCATTATAAAATCATTAGTGGCCTCGATTTAAAAAAATTCACTCCATAGAAAACCCCCACGTTTATAAACAAAGCAAAGCAAAACATAATCATCAAAATAAACATTACTGCATTAGCCGCGAGTTGAAAACTCGCGTTACAGATTCAGTAAATTAAATCAACTCGGTTGTAAACATAATTCAAGCGGTCGAGGATATATGCAATCGTTTTGGCAGCGGTTGCATCAACTTCATCAAGTTCAACGGAAATTGCAACAATAGCGGATTGCAGGCTGGCAACACAGGTACTCGTGAGCGGCGGTTGAGGCGTTTCTTGAAGGCATTTCGTAAATTCTTTCAAATTGAAACGCGCTTTTACCAATGAATTGCGAAAATCACTTTGCAAGGGAAATTGATCGATTAATGTGCCCAGGCGGGTAATTTCAAGCTGAATGATGGAAGGCGCCATCTGCTTAAATTCGTGCCAGCTCAAAAACTCTAACTCGTTCCACCCGGCGGTAGATCTTTTAGAATCGCCTTCCGGCTTCTTTTCTAACGCTGCTTTTTCCGGCGGTCTTTTATGATCCTGGTGGGAAAAAAAATTTTCCTCTTTCGACGTATTTTCCCGATCTTCATTTTTCATATCGTAAATTTAAGCAACTTTTTCGAATTTCATAAAGGATTTCGAAAGCATGTACAACCTTTGAAGATTTTGAATTTTTCAAAGGTTGAGCTATTTTAAAGAGGTCTCCATAAAAAAAGAGAGTGCCGTCTTTTGGCACTCTCTTTTTTTGCTGATGAGGTTCTCTCCCAACCTCTCTCCTCCCCGTAATCTCCTGGCGTCCCCCTCTTACTTCATCACACCAGGCTCCCTCCAGGGACTCCTTCTCCTTACCAAATTAACCTCCCTCCACTCCTGCGCTCTTCCTGAGCGCTTTTCCAGCTATCCCTAATCCCCCGCTTACTCCCCCTATGGTCTTTCATTTTTTCCTTTAAGAAAACTTGAATCATATATTATGCCAAAAATAAGCGACTGGCAAAACAACTGTAGGTAAACTACTAAAAAGAATGAGGTTAGAAAAAGAAAAGAAGAAAATCTAAAATAATCTAAAAAATGAAAACAAATAATTCTGTCTATAAATTTAGATGCTTTTTCCAAATTTATAGACAGAATTATTTGAATTGCATTAGATCGATACCTAAATCTTTTAACTTCTTATAAAAAGTACTTCTACGCATTTCCATCGCAAGAATAATCGGCTGCGCTTTTCCGTTGGTTAGCGTTAAAGCGTGTTCGATAAGCTGTTTCGCCAAAACTTTATGCTGCGTTTCCAGGGTTTCGAACTTTTCTTTTAATTCAGAAATATTGTTCAGGGTGTACGTATCGCTGAATGATGAATCGGAAGTAGCCATTGTAGTTTCCGAAGCAGGGTTCAGTTTTCGTTTAAGCGATTCGGAAAGTTTAAATTCCTTATCAGTATTTAATGTCGTCATTTCGACGATTGTTTTTTCCAGCTCGCGAATATTTCCCGGCCAATCGTAGTTAAGTAATTCTTCGATAATGTATTGGGGTATCTCGAAATCGCCCTCAGTTTGTTGTACGGTTTTATGTTTTTCGTAGAAATGTTTTACCAACAAGGGAATATCTCCCTTCCGGTCTCGCAACGGCGGTATGTTAATTTCAAAATAGCTAAGGCGATGGTAGAGGTCATCACGAAATTCGCTGACAGAAATCTTTTCCGGTAAATTTGCATTTGTCGCAGCAATTATCCGTACATCAACCTTTCTCGTTTGCCCCATTTCACCGACTCGCTGAAATTCGCCGTATTCCAAAACACGCAGCAATTTAGGCTGAAGCCCCGGGGGGAGATCGCCAATCTCATCTAAAAAAATCGTGCCGTTATCAAATGATTCGAACAGCCCGGCCTTATCGCTAACGGCGCCGGTAAAAGCACCTTTTACATGCCCAAAAAGTTCGCTTTCCAATAGCTCTTTGGTAAAAGTGGAACAGTTAACTGTTGCAACCGGCTTATCGCTCCGGTTGCTGAGCTTGAAAATGGCCTTGGCAATTAACTCTTTGCCGGTGCCGGTTTCGCCCAAAATTAATACCGGGTAAGGGGTTTGGGCGCAGCGCACCACTTTGCTGCCAACACTTTTCATTGATTCGCTTTGCGTAATAATATCCGGTAGTTGCCAGGCTTCATCGGATTGGTCTAAAGAAATAACGTATCGCCGGGTTAGCAAATCCTGCAACTTCTCTTGTTCCTGTAACGCATTTTGTAAGGCTTCTTTTTCCAATTCCAAATTTTTGCTCAAATTTGTATTGCTCAGCAGCAGTACTTCCTTTTCATCCAAAGCAGCCTGGAGCCTTTGCGCTTTTTCCCGGTAGCGCTTGGTGCGCAGTTGTTCGAACTTTAAATATAGTGTAATGGGCAGCGGTAAGAACAATAGCAGCTTTATCCAAAAAGACGATGCCCAAAGATAGAGAAAGCCAAATGTGATGTTACGGATATACCGAAAATGCGATTGAGCAGCAAACCAGATTCCACCCGCCTCATCCACAGCAAGTTCCTGGCCGTGGGATACGCCGGGCACAGCAAAACTTTCCCAGCTTAGATGCGCTTCATTACAAAATAAGGAGTGATATATTCGCCGGGGGGTTGTTTGCCGCAAGCGGCAAAAAAGCGTTGCGCTTTCCGGTGCTAAATAAGTATGAAAACAAGGCAGAAAATGAATATCGCCTTCACGATCCGAGATATACAATGAAGGGTGATCCCCGGGACTTATGGCTACGCCTTCAATATAATGC
>CAXHHS010000464.1:0-5977 GCA_964015645.1 uncultured bacterium | reverse complement strand
GGATCGGTTCGTTGCATTTCCTTTAAGATTTGTAAAAACTTACTATGATGTACTTTGTTTTTTCTTCTCAACTTTTCGTATTCGTCTAGCGTTCGACCGTGGAAGACTATCGATCGCATTTAATTCTTCTTTTACTACATTTCCCGAACCGGCTTCATAAGTCTTAAGCGACTCAGCTATTTGCCCCATCAAATTAGGATTGGTAATAATATCTGATGTCTCATCTTCGCCAAGATGTAAATCAAATGGCAATGCTTTTCGCAATACGACAATACTATACAACATGTTAATTGCCTGAGAGTGGGTAATGCCAAATTTTTTGAAAATTGCTTCTGCACTTTCCTTTAAATTTGAGTCGATACGCGCTGTTACTGTGGTTAATTTAGCCATAAAACTCCTAAAAGAATAATTTTGATTAAATGTAATACTATGTAATACGATAAGCAATTCTTAAATTCTTTCCCTCACTAAAATTATTGACATTCCCCAAACAATAACGTAAAATCAGCTTTTAAAAATCAAAAAATCTAATTCGTAACCCTGCGCAGGTACTGTTCGTTAGAGAAGGTTTGATTTATTGATTTTAGAATGGCAAAAAAGGATTGAACAAGAATGCAAATATTTGATTTTCAGCCGACGACCCGGGTTGTTTTTGGGGAGAATACAATTGAGCAACTCGGAAGTTTAGCGAGGGATTTGAGCGCCAGGTGCGTATTGATTGTTACAGACCCAGGGATTGTTGCCGCCGGGCATGTCGAAAAAGCGTTGGATTCACTTAAGAAAGAGACTTTGCAAGTAATTGTCTTTGAAGATGTGGAAGAAAATCCTACCACTCACCATGTTGAAAACGGCGTTCGATTTGCGAAAGAATATCCACAAGTCGACTTGATTGTTGGTTTGGGCGGCGGCAGTGCAATGGATTGTGCCAAAGGCATCAATTTCTTACTGACCAATGGCGGTAAAATGGAAGACTACTGGGGCATCGGTAAAGCACAAAAACCGATGTTGCCGTCTATTGGAATTCCCACAACAGCCGGTACCGGCAGCGAAGGGCAATCCTTTGCGCTTATCTCGCAAGAGAAAACCCATCGAAAAATGGCTTGCGGCGATATTAAAGCGCGTTTCCGCACCGTCATCCTCGATCCCACACTATTACTCAGTGTACCGCGGGAAGTCGCTACCGTTACCGGAATGGACGCCATCTCCCATGCCCTGGAGAGTTATGTTACCACCAAACGAAACCCCATATCACAATTGTTTGCCAAAGAAGCCTGGCGGCTATTGGAAAAGCATTTTGAGATCGTATTGAATGAACCGCAAAACCTCAACGCCTGGGGACAAATGTTGTTAGGCGCGCATTTTTCTGGCCTTGCCATCGAAAATTCCATGCTCGGTGCTGCTCACGCTACCGCCAACCCGCTCACTGCTAATTACGGAATTACGCACGGCATTGCCGTTGGACTGATGTTGCCGCATATTATCAAATTTAACAGCAAAGTTGTAAACGGGCTTTATAAAGATTTGGCTGCAATGGTAAATGGTAAACGTGATGGCAATATCGAAAAACTCCTGGATCGAATTCGCGTTTTAAAAAACCTTGCGAATTTACCAGGAAAGCTGGCTGCTTTTAATATCAATAAAAACGATTTGCCGAAATTAGCGAAAGAAGCTGCCGAACAATGGACGGGGAATTTCAACCCGCGTAAAGTTAACGAAGTTGAGCTGCTAGACATTTATAAAGCAGCGTACTAAACCGGGGTAAAAAAGTGTTTTTCTTTGCAGTTCTCAAGTCTGCCATATAAATTCATAAACGAATATGACATCAAAAAGTATTATGCGTATATGAAAAGAATGAACTTTCTTATACTATTCTTCCTTCTGCTTTTACAAATCGCCTTTGCAAAATCCGACCCGCCGGGCAAATCCGCTGATTGGCCAATGTTTCGCGGAAATGCCCAACTTACCGGTATTGCAAAAACAACACTGCTGGAAAAACCGGAAGTGCTCTGGACATTCGAAACTGATTACGAAATTGAATCCACCGCCGCTATCGCTGGAAACACTGTTTTTGTCAGTTCCCTGGATAGTAATCTTTACGCCCTGAGTTTTGACAGCGGCGAGTTAAAATGGAAATACCGTGCGAATGGTGAAATAAAATCCTCACCAACGGTGTACAATGGCGTTGTTTATTTTGGCGATGAATCCGGTGTTTTTCAAGCCGTAGATGCGAAAACCGGCGAACAAAAGTGGACATTTGAAACCGAGAGCGAAATCATTTCCTCTGCAAATTTTGCAGGAGATCGAATCGTTTTCGGCTCCTACGATCAATTTTTGTACTGCCTCTCGCCAATTGACGGATCTTTAATTTGGAAACTGGAAACCGAAAACTACGTTCACGCTACACCGGCAATTATCGGCAATAGCGTGGTTGTCGGCGGCTGCGATGGCTATCTTCGCATTATCGATGTCAAAACCGGTACGCTAAAAAAACAATTGGAAATGAGTACCTACGTCGCTGCCAGCACAGCAATTTTTGAGGGGCGCGCCTACGTAGGAACCTTCGATAACCAGGTGGTTTGTATGGATTTAGAGAGTTCCGAAACCGTTTGGCGATATGAACATCCCGTTCGCAAATTTCCTTATTATTCCTCGGCAGCCGTTACGGAAAACTTCGTTGTTATCGGTGGACGAGATAAAATTCTACACGCACTCAACCGGAAAACCGGCGGAGCGCAATGGACATTCCCTACCAAAGCGCGAGTGGAATCCTCCCCGGTGATTGCCGGCGACAAAGTCGTATTCGGCTCTCAAACCGGGGAAATCTTTATCCTGCAACTGGAAAGCGGCGAAGTTGCCTGGCAATTCGATACCGGGTCTTCTATTGTCGCTTCTCCGGCTGTTGCCCAAAACCGGTTTGTGATCAGTTCTTTGGATGGGATTGTTTATTGCTTTGGAGGGAAAATAGCCTTTGACTGATCTTGAATACTTCATATAACACTTCGAATTCTTGTTTGCACTTTTTTATAATCTATTTTTGCCCAATCTTCAAGCAGCGATTTAAAATTAGCCAATCGATTTTTGCGGTAATATCTTCAGTTGCAAGCTCGTGAAAATACCCGTAAAAGGGATTTTTATCTAAATTTCGCCCTAATAGTTTTTTCTCTTTCGACCCTTTCAGTATTTTTGCCAACAATGTTCTACCGCCGCTAAAGATAATGTCATCAGTGGCACGCAAAATGGCTTTGATTTCTTCAAACGGAAGGTCTCTAATATTGCCTTTATTCAGTCGAACCGGCACCCTATAAGCCTTTTTTCTTGCCATTAAAGGAATTATAAATCGTAATGATATTTGCAGGAAATGATAATTATTTCTTCTTCAGTCGCTTTATAAACCAAACGATGTTCAAGAGTAATTCTGCGAGCCCAATAACTACTTAAATCATGTTTTAGTGGTTCTGGTATTCCGATTCCTGAGAATGGGGTTCTTTGAATGTTCTTTATTAATTCTACTGAAGTCTGCACTTAGCCGAAAATTAGAATTTCTTCTGAAATTTTTTAAAACTTCTTTCTTTTGTCTTTAGAAAATCCAAAAAACTAAGTCCCCTATATTTACATGTTTGCTGTATACTGAGTAATATAAGATATTCCCCAATGCTTTTTTGAGTATATTGTCCTTTAATATCCGTCCTATAGCGAGCAAAAGGTTTGATAGCATGCTCAGCGTTATTATTATTCCAAGGAATGCCATCATACTTTAAAAAAGTAAACAGTTTATCTTTATTCTTTGTAAACCTCTTTTTATAACTTTTTGCAATTTCCGATTCGTATTCATTATTAACTATCCTCTTATAAAATCTGCTTACATCCTTTAGGTGTTTATTCAAATGTGCTTTTTTTAGCCCATATTTATCAATAGTTTCAACAATTGTTCGTAAAAGTTTTCCAAATTCACTAACAATGTTTTTGAATTCTAAGTCAAGTTGATTTTTCAATAGATCATTATTTAGATCCCTGATTAGATGTATCAAACATTTTTGTTGCAAACAGGGCAAAGAATCATAACCTGTATAAAAATCTGTTATTAATATTCCCTCAAATCCTTTTAATAAGTCTTTTAAAAAATCGGCTTCTCTATTTGGTTTAAACATATATAAAACAGAATCCATGTTAGCAAACACCCAAACATATCCCGAAGAAACGTCCTTTACTTGTGCCGTGGTTTCATCAGCATGCAGTAAGGGGCCGGTTGTGATTAATTGTTTGATCTCCTCATACGTCTCACTATAGGCCTCAATAAAATACGATCTATGATCACGTATAGACTGAACACTTAAATGAATACTAAACATTTCTGAAAGCATCCTACTGATTTTGCTTATTTCTACACTATGGGCAACTGATTGATTTATTGACCATGCAATTAAATTATGTCCATATTTCTTAGTTATTATCTTATATTTGTCTGGTACAAATGAATTCCGACATTCCTGACATCGAAATATACCACTGTGATATTCCGTTACCCATTTTTTTAAACCATATTTCAAGAACTTCAAATCTACGACTACTTTTTTGGAGCTTTTAAGTTGATCAAATCCAAGACAATTACATTGTGGACATTTTTCCGGTGATAACTGGATAATTTTATCAATTTTATTGAGACTCTTGGATACTTTCATTTCTTTCTTTAAAGCGACTTTTACGCTTTTACTTGTCCTCAAATATATTTTGGTGCGCTGATAATCAAAATAAGCATACTTGTTAATTTTCTCAAAATTAGGCAACTGGTATTCCGTTTGGCCCCATTTTAGGTAGCTATCCTTTTTGATATTCTCTGCTTTTACGAAATTCTTATTTCCATCCTGCTTTATTTTCGTCGCAATTTCTGCTATCCATTGCTTTATCATGCGCAATGCTTGACAATCTTCAGTATTATATTGAATAACTTTTTCTTTATAAATAATCTGACCTAATAATTCCCATTTCTTTCTCCATACAATACTTTGTATCCCTGATGCGTTTTTTTCTGACCAACTAAAACCTAAATAGTTAGCTATCTCTTTTAATGAGTTTGTGTAGGTAGGCGGATAAATACTAGATGAAAAATTAGTCAGAAGGTTTACAGATCTCTGATTTATTAGACTAATTTCTTCTTCATATGCATTTCCCAACTTTCGATTAATTTTTCTAAATGCCCGAGTTTCATAACCACCATAATGATAAATTGTAAAGTCCTTGAACTCAGATAGCATGCCAAAAATTTGCTTAAATATCTTTTCCTCATCTTCTTTGGTATCTGCCCAGAAGGATAATTGATTTTCAGATTCACCTTGTTTGATTAACAAACCAATCAAATAATAGAAATTTTCGTCGGGTAATCCTTCAATATCAATATAAAGTTCTGTTTCAGTATCAGGAAATTTGGGAATTTCCCGGATATAGGTTTGCTTTTCTCGTAATGCTAACGCTTTTAATTCCCATGACAAACGTCGATTATTGGGAGAAACTAGCCTTAATTTTCTTCTTGATCTGTATGTAAAAGAAAGTTGGTGAATAGTAAATATACCTCTATTGTTTTTCTTTAATACATTTTTTTCACTCATTCCTCCTAATAAACTTAAGTCATCTTTCTCTAATAATTTTGCTCGACATATTTTCTTAAATTCACAAATTTGACAATGGTTATTTTGATAAAACCTAGGCGGTTTTATGCTTTTACAAATTTGAGTTAATTCTTTTACTATTTCGTATGCTTGATTCAAATAGGGTTTAAGGCTAATTTTTGTTGTTTGCAGGTTTCGCCCATAAATAAATTTTACGAACTCAGGCTTGATAATGCGCATCTGCCTCAAGAGCAAACATTTAACTGCTAAAGATAATTTCTCAGGTCTGGAAACTTTTTCTTTAGGCGAAAGGGAAATTGGAAAATATGAAAACTTTCTATGCGAGTCTTTATGTGGGGATATTTCTAAACAAT
>CAXHHS010000463.1:0-5978 GCA_964015645.1 uncultured bacterium | reverse complement strand
CACCAAGAAGCTCGTCGGCAGCGTCAGATGTGTATAAGAGACAGCTTTCACCACAGGGTTGATTTGCTGCATATTTTCTTCCGACAAAAGCTGGCGGAAATCCCGCAGCGTCCGGCCAACCCCACCGCGCAAGTGAAATACCCATACATCGTGCAGCGCAACATCAGTAAGAAATGAATGTACGTGTAACGGTTTTTGTAAGAATTCTTCGTTCGGTATTCGCATGGCCTTTTATCCCTTCATCTTTTTAGAAGGGAAAATATTCTCTTCCCCCCTTATCAAAAAGATTTTATTTTTGATAACGACTACCCTCAATTTACCCTTGTTACTATAATCGTGTATCCCAAACTAAACCGTTCATTGGGTGATGTTACTTCCACTGTGGTTCGATTTTCTCCAACCGAAAGAGAAAGTGGCGGCGATTCGGTACCGGATGCTATATTGTATCCCGGCAACGGAATTCCGACTCCCCAAACATGTATCGTCGCCTCAGTATTCATTGCTGTTGGAATAACGGAAATACTATCAATGGCATTTGCTACGGTTATAGAATAGCCCTGGTTGTCGGGAGCAAAGGCCTCCGCTATGGGACCTGCGGAGGTAGTTAAGGCCGATAACCGCGCATCAAATGCTGGGCCCGATGGGCTGAAAGGGTCATTGTTCTCACTATCACAACTAATATAAAGGATATTCATCATTGTAATGACAATTAAAGATTTTGCGAATTTGTACATGATACTTACTCCTTTCAAATTGAGATTTGGGTTGCTTAAGAAAGCAGGATTTTTCTTTTGTATCGTGATTGTATTTGACGATCAAAAGTTGAGCGTTACCCAGAATAAAGTAGAACCGCATCACCTTTTCATCCTGGCAGAATTTCCGCTCGATAATGTTGTGGTTGAAGATTAATTCCTCAGCCTCAGCCGGGGTTATTTGTTGCATTTTTTTATTTCCTTTCATGCTCGTAGTAAGGCGTTAAGCTTTTCTACTAATATCTTTTTCGGGATTGCGCCAGCGATTTGGTCGAATAGCTTCCCTTTCCGAAAAAAGAGTAGGATCGGCAGAGCGCTAAAACCGTATTTTTTTGCAACTAGCGGATTTGAATCCACATCCAGCATACCCAATTGGATTTTTTCCTGGTGCGTTTTCATCAATTCTTCAATTATCGGGGCCATGATATGGCAGGAGCCGGACCAGTCAGCATATAAAACAACCAGAATAGATCGTTCGCTTTCCAGAATTTTCGTTTGAAAATTGGCATCCGTCAGTATCGTCTTTTTAACAGTCACGTGCATTAGTGCGCTTTCCTGCATTTTATTAACATTTTCACTCTCTATTTACCCGTCTTTAAAACAAAGAGAATGCCAAAAACAAAAAAGCCGTTGGTCGAGTTTGCTAACTACCTGTAAGTAAATGAATTAGGAAGTTGTTTTTGAGTTCTTCAGAGAAGAAATTAAGAGAGTGTTTTTTCTAAAATGTCAGAAATTTCTAATATATCAGAAATTTAGCGTTTACTCATCCAATATATCCTTGTTTATTTAATCGCATCTCAATATTTTTCAGTTTTAAAAAGTTACGATTCGTCTCAATACGAAAAGTTCAAATGGAACCAACGTTAAGTTTTTTTGCCGTTGTAAATACTTTAGGTGTGTTGCAATGTATTTTGAGTGCTTTAGCATTGTTTAGCATAAAAACCGGCAATCAGCTTGCTAACCGTTTTTTAGGAATTTTTCTGCTGGCACTTGCAATTTTTATTATCGACCTGGTAATTATTGACAATGGGTTCCACCAGGTTTTTCCGTATTTATGGGGTGTTACCTGGGCAATCGATTACCTTATAACGCCGCCATTATTCCTTTATGTGAAGGCATTAACTACACCAAAATTTAAATTTGCCAAAAAGCACTTATGGCACTTTGTTCCCTTTTTAGTGGTGTTGTTATTAGAGTCGGAGAAGTTTTTTCTCACAGCGGATGCTAAACGTCTTGCTTACCAGGAAGCTTTAGAAGGTGGGGTAGATTCTAATTTTTATTCTATTCTGATCGTAATTACGCATATCTACATTCTCATATATCTTTATGTCTGCTATCGGTTGTTGACCAAAGCGTTTAATCGAAAAGAGAATGTGTTACCGGTAAAAACAACTCAAAATATCAAGTGGCTCAAGAACCTGATAGCTGCCTTGGTAGGGATTGTGGTTTTATCGGCCATCCTAGATTTTTTGCCGGGCTTTAGCGATATAGACGATTACTTGACCCCGTTTTTTTTAACCATGATTGTATATGGCATGGGATTTATTGGTATTCGCCAATCAGAAATTTTCACAATAGATGGGTTGAAAATTTCTTCTAAAAAGTACGAGAAATCCGTTTTAACTGATGAGATGGCGGATGATATTTTGGAGAGATTGCAGCAGTTGATGAAGAATGAAGAAGTATTTATTGACAGCAGCATTAGCCTGCCAAAGTTAGCGGGCAAATTACGCATTTCTACCCACCATTTATCGCAAATTTTGAATGAGCGGTTAAACCGGAGTTTTTTTAATTACATCAACGAGCACCGCGTAAAAGCTGCCAAACAAAAATTGTTGGAACCGGAATCTGAGAAATATACTATGCTGGAGCTTGCTTACGATGTCGGTTTTAATTCGCTCTCCGCATTTAACACTGCTTTTAAAAAACATACCGGAATGTCGCCGACTGCATATAAAAAACAAAATGTTTAGGGGGTGAGATAACATTAAATACCTCACTTTTTCGCTAAATCATTCAATATTGAGGCTACTAGAAAAAGTTCGGAAAGCTATTTTATCTCATCCCCTTAACCGCTGACCTGGTAATCGTTATGTAATAATCAATCAAGAAAAACTAAAATGGAACCAACAATAAATTTCTTTGCTGTTATCAACACGTTGGGCGCACTGCAATGCACTTTAACTGCATTTGCGCTCTTTAGCATCAGAACCGGTAATCGCACCGCGAATCGATTTCTTGGCCTCAACCTGATTGCTACTGCCGTGATTATACTTGTTTTTGTGATGTACGATACCGGTTTCTTTTTAGTGGTTCCCCGGTTACACAACATCTTAGATCCTTTTGTTTTCTTAATAGGGCCTTTTTTCTTCCTTTATGTCAAATCATTAATTAATCCGGAATTTAAACTAAGAAAAAGGGGGCTATTTCATTTTTTACTTTTTGCACTCCTTTTTTTATTGATATTTCCGACGGTTTTTGAGAGCGTTGATGTAAAACTGCAAGCGATTAAAGAGGAAATAGAAGGAACTGAGACGACGATTGCCGATTATATAATCAAAAGCATCGTTAACGTTCAAATACTTTCTTATTTTATTGTTTCATTCAGGTTATTGAGCAGAACCATAAAGGAAAAACTACCTCCCTCAACACAAAATATTCCGGTAAATATTAAGTGGCTTCGAAAATTGATCATTGCCATTATATGTATCTGTCTCTTATCAGCCATATTTGATTATATTCCCATGTCAGATGAAAATGACTATAACAATTATATAACGCCATTTCTATTGACCCTGATGGTTTACAGTACCGGTTACGTGGGCATCCGGCAGTCAGAAATTTTTACGACTGAAAAATTACTTCCCCGCGAGAAGAAATATGAAAAATCCGTTTTAACCGATGAGATGGCAGAAGATATCTTAAAAAAATTACAGCAGTTGATGGAAAACGAAAACGTATTCACAGATAGCACCATCAGCCTGCCAAAACTGGCCGGTAAACTGCGTATTTCAACCCACCATCTATCACAAATTTTGAACGGACGGTTAAACCGCAGCTTTTTCAATTATATCAACGAACACCGTGTGGAGGCTGCCAAACAAAAACTGCTGGAACCGGAGTCACAAAAGTACACCATGCTGGAGCTTGCTTACGACGTGGGATTCAATTCGCTCTCTGCATTTAATACCGCCTTTAAAAAACACACCGGCATGTCGCCGACTGATTATAAAAAGCAAAATACCGATTAAGCTTATTTCCCCCCTTTTTACTTGGTAATCCTCTCATTTTTTGCCAAAGAACCCCCAGGTTTATAAACCTGTTACCATTCCCTATCGGAAAGGGAGATTCTTCTCAGGCAAATTGTTATGTTTTGCTCGAACATTCGCAGGGGGGTAATCCTGAAGAATTTGATACGGCAGGATGTCCCCATAAATCTTAACATAACAAAGGAGGCCGTTGTGAAACAAGTTTATCAAAGCCAAAAAGCCGTATTTATTTGTGCAAATGGGGCAGTAAAGCAATCTGTCAGTTATAGAAGCGCAATCATCTTTTTCAGCGCTCTGTTTCTTATCATCCAGGGATGGCAAATAACGCTCTATGGACAACAAAATAACTCCGAAACAACCGGGGTTGACTCAACACTCTCGATAGCGCTGCAAAATATGCTGGATGAAGGCGTCAGCGCCCTCGGCCTGATGGGTGTTTCGGCAGCCGTCATTGTTCCCGGCCAGGGAGAGTGGGTGGGTGCTAGTGGCATGTCCGACCCGGTAGCCGGCGACAGCATTCGCCCGGAAATGATTTTTAGCGCCGGAAGTATCACTAAAAACATTGTCGCAGTATTGATGTTGAAATTAGCGGAAGAAGGATTGCTGACGCTGGAAGATTCGCTGGGGCAATGGTTATCCTCTTATCCGAACATCGATGGCGGCATTACAATCCGGCAGCTTCTCAACCACAGCAGCGGGCTTTATAATTTTACGGAACACCCGGCCTACGAAGCGACCCTCTTTGCAGACCTTACCCGGGAGTGGGCGCCGGAAGAGATTATCACAACATTCGTAGATGCCCCTTATTTTCCTCCCGGGGCCGGTCAGGAATATTCCAACACGAATTACGTTTTGGCAGGGATGATTATCGAGCTGGCTACCGGGGCGGAAGTTTCCAGCGTATTGCGCGACCGCTTTTGGACTCCTTTAAATCTCAATAGCACTTTTTTCGCAGTCGAGGAGCAGATAGTTGGGGAAGTGGCGCACGGTTGGATTGATCTTGATGGAGACGGCGTTTTAGAGGACATTTCCCCATTTCCAATAACCGCCTTTTTGAGTGCCATTTGGACCTCCGGAGCAATCTTTTCCACCGCAGAGGATATCGCTCATTGGGGACAGGCATTATTCGGTGGCCAGGTCATTACACAGGCTTCCATCGACGAACTGGTGGATTTTATTCCCGGTGTAGGTTACGGATTGGGAACGTTCAACGTCGAGCTGCAAGGACGCGAACTGTGGGGGCACGATGGCGGCGGCGTGGGTTACAACTCGCTATTGTTGTACGACCCGCAAGATGGTATCTGCATCTCTGTGATGTTGAATATTGATGAAAGCTCACTCCCGGTTCCCGGGTCAAATGTCATCATTCTGAATGCCCTTTTGGGGGTGGTGCTGGAATATATTGTTACCGGAATCGACTCCCCGGTTTCCGAAGTGCCGCTGGCATTTGAATTACATCAAAATTATCCCAACCCGTTTAATCCCGTTACCAATATCGGATTTCGGATTTCTGAATCCGGATTTGTTAGACTGGCGATTTATGATGTTGCTGGACGGTTGGTGAAGATGCTGGTGAATGAGACCCGTGAAGCCGGTATATACACCGCGCAATGGGATGCTACCAATGATACCGGTGTAAAAGTGGGCAGCGGCATGTATTTCTACAAGCTGCAAGCTAATGGTTTTAAACAAGTTAAGAGAATGATCCTGTTGAAGTAAAAAATAAGAAAGGAAAAAAATGAAACCAAACAATCTAATTCTGACTTTCATAATAATGACAACCCTTCCGGCATTGCTGTGGGCAGGAAATGGGGATAAAGAAAAAAGATTTCAATTAGGCGGGCGCACGGCGATCATCTCCGGGACAATGGAGCTTTCAAATATCGATCCGGCCTTTGATGATCTTTCCGCTGACGGCATTAAAGGCCCACACCATTCCGGAATATTCTTTTTATAT
>CAXHHS010000462.1:0-5987 GCA_964015645.1 uncultured bacterium | reverse complement strand
GTCGTCTTGCCAGGTATTAATGGCATTGGTTAAATTATCCAGAAGGACGATGCTGGATGATCCTGTTTTAAAAATGTTTTCTCCTGCCAGAATTGTAAATCGAAGCCCCATTACCACCGGCAGCGTGGCTAACAAATCGACGCTGCCGTTTTGCCCGGCATTGAGCGCGAAAGCGTAGCGGCAGGCAACCCGGATATCATATGGTTTAGCGGAAGTTGCCGGTAATATGGTTCTAAACATCCTTTCCAAATGATTTCTGAGCGTGTTACCCTGGTCGTCTTTCAAAGCGGCAATATCCCAGCGTTCGTCGTTTACGATTAATGGCGTTACCATGTTGTTAAAGCTTACCCGTGGGGTTTTGAAAATAAACGCCGGGTTGGTATCCGCGCCATCGATAAGGTCTTTATTACGCGTTAAGAAAATAGCCGCCCAGGCATTTTGCTGCTTGATAATATCGAGGTCTTGAACAATAATCGTTCGATCCGGAATATCAGATTCTCCGAAAACCGGCTCAAGGGCGGCCGCTTCCGGTGTCTTTCGGGTAAACTCGTAGCGGATTTGATTTCCGTCTTCGTCCCCCTGAATGTCTTCGGGAGTATCCGGCTCATGGCCCGGTAAAATAATTTTGGGAAATGATGGCAAAGTGCTTCTATCGTCCACAGTGATGATCACGTCCGTTGATTTTCCGTCTTGTGAAGGCTCTTCATTCACCTCAAATATCGCTTCATCCGTTTGATCGGGGTCGGTTTCTTCTTTCCAATTTTTCCAGGCATCGGCAACATCGCCAATCAATGTTTCCAGCGCCTCGATTGCGGGTATAATCTTACTGTTGGTATTGGCGTCAGTATCGGGATTTTTCAGTAATTTGAGGTCTATGGCAATTTTGGGATATAATGTAGCGAAATTTAATAACGCCGCAAAAAGCGCTTGATTGGTTATCTCGGATTCCACACCATTGCCGCTTGTATCCGGTGGCGGCGTGTTATAGCGAACGCTGCAATCAATGGTATCCTGGTCAACTTCCAGGTGTTCGTAGGTAAATTCATATTGCCATTCACGGATATTCTCCAGGCTTGTTTCGCTATCGGGGTCCGGTTCCCCGCGCTGCAGCACCATCGAGGGCGGGATGGGATAGGTTCGCAATGGCACCGGAATGATAACTTTACCGATATAGTTGGCCGACGTTTCATCGATGCTACCTTCGCTTTCCGGGCGAATAAAATTCAGAAAGGATGACGCCTGGTAATGATCGATGCCTTCGATATCGACAATATTGTACTCAAGTTCATTCGATAGGAAAAGAAGGTCTAATTCAACATCATCGAGTTTTTCCGGCGTTTTGGTATCGAATAAAAACGTCAGGTAGGATGTACCGTTTTCTAATGGGATTTTAGCGGATGAAAGCGTAAAAGGCGGCTTTTCCGGGCCGAGGGCGGCATGCTTCGAAATCAACGGTCCGTATTTAATCGCATTATCTTCTTCAATTATCGATTTAAGTTCGTCAAAAAATTTAAATTTCCCTTTAATCACCTGGTTTTTTAGTGAGGAGGTTTCTAACCGATTAATTATATCATCTATATCACCCTGCACTTCTGCCGATCTCAGTTTTTCTATTGTCTCATCCGTTATTTCGAAACTTGTTCTGATAGTTGGTTGACCGGTTAAACGCGCTTTTTGTTGAAACGCCTTTGCCAGTGTTACATCCACATTGTATTGTACAATCGTTTCAATATCATATCCCTGAACCAGGTCGACCAATAACTGCTGATACAAAGCATCGGCAGCATTATCGCGCCGGTCGCTTAAATTACTAATACTCGTTTTTAGAATATTGGTAACCTGGCCGCTAATGGCTTGTGCAAGTGTTGCTTTGTGCCGGATAATACCTTGCGTTTTATTCTTATTTAATTTTAATGCCGGGACAACAAATTCGGGATCGAGAAAATCCTCCACAGCAACTAGAAAATCGCGCGCTAAAACATTAATATCGATTGCTTCAAAGCTTTTTTTCTCAGTAGCGCTGCCAAGCCCGCTACCGGAGGTGTAAGATTTCATTTCTATTATCCCGGACAAAAGGGTATTTGCCAGGGGCGCGGGCGTAAAAAATAACGGTTGGGCTTCATTGATGTTATACCCGATTCCTTCGCTGCCAAAGTGTACCGCAAAAAGCGGTTTGGTAAATTGGCGCTCGCTATTGGGAATTGCCGGGTTATTTCGGCTGCGTTCCTCGCTAACCGCCAAACGCAGCCCCGGCAAGGCATCTTCAAAATCTGTCGCAAATTGCCGTATGGTAATGATTTCCCGGTTCCCGGCATTGTTTGCACCGGCCGCGGGAGCTTGTGGTATGACGGTATTAGTTTTCGGGGTAAGAAATGCGGATACTTTTTGGATTTCCGGCACATCCGTTGCCAGCGTATCGTCTACCAATTCTTGCTTACGTTCCATATCAACCTGAGTAATTATCGGAAAGATAAGATCATCGGGATATTTCAATGTACCGCTTTGGCGAATAGTGATCGGCACCTCCAGGCTTTTAGCGGCAGGATTCACCGCTGGCTGCTTATCTTTTAGTGCTTTCAGGTATTGGTAGATGGAAATGACAAAATCTCTAATCTTATTCGTTTCAGTAGTTTCGAGTGCGTGGTCACCGGGAATAACGGTTGTACGCGCTATAAATCTGACATCATCCGTACCGCCGTGTTGCTGGTGCAATTGGTAATATACTTTTTCGTATATATTGAGGGCGGTATCAATTCTTTCATTTATGAGTGAGGCGTCCTCACCAGGTTCCGGTGCAAATGGCAACACCGAAAATTCAAGGTCGATCATCAATTTTATCTTGTTTGCTCCATCCGGCAGAATGCGGTAACTTTCGATAACGGAGGGCCATTGGTTAATGCCGATAATCGGGTCGGTATAGCGCACCGGAATTGTTTCCTGAAAATCGACATTGGCATTAATACGATTTCCGTAAATATCCTGCCAATTGAAATTAACCGTGATTGCGGCCGTTTCACTAATACCGGTATAGGGATTTAAATTGGCCGGCGGCCGGTTGTTCGCATCGGTGATCGAGTTGTTTTTGCCCAGGGCATAAACCGGTAGTACCCGGTCATAACGCCATTCGTCGCCATGTTTTAACGGCCCGATTGGCAGCACTTCCCCACTGGCCTTAAACTCATTATTATCAACTACTTTCAAGCACAATAATTGATAGAGGTTTTTCAGCTGGTTTTCCGCATTATCCGTGTTTTGCAAGGTTGCGGAATCATTTTCACGCGTCAGGCGCAAACCGATATTGCCGGGCGGCAAGCTGTGCGTTTTCGTTGTCTCAGTGCTTTCGGCGAAGAGAACGCCCTCATCAAGATCCAAATTGGCATTCGCTAACACCAGGCAGTTTTGGAAATAGTGCACCGGGCGAGATTCTCCACCGGCATCCGGTGAATTCAGCATGATGACAAGGGTAAGCGTAGCGCTGATACCGTCGCTGAAAACCGCTTCCGGAATCCCCTTTCCGCCGGAAACATAGTGTAGGAAAAACCCGCCGTTGCCTACTGTGCTGCCTTGCCAGAGCAGTTTAATAAAATCATCTGCCCCGTTTGTTAAAGCGGCTTGAATGGTGCCGGTGGAAGCCACATCCGGATCCTGGGTGGAAAGATTGGTTTTGATCAAAAAGCAGGAATCGGGAAATTGATTCACCAGCCCGGGTTCATCGCCGGCTTGTTCCTGGTACAACAGGTAGAGTTTCGGTGTTACATTCTTTTCATCAATATGTTTCCAGACATCTTCCAGCATATCCTTGCCCGGCTCGTTAGTGCCTAATACGAGATAGGTGGTTTCGAGCAACCCGGTGCCGTCATCGTTGGGCGTGCGCTGAATCCGGAAATCGATTTTGGAAGCCCAGGTATAATTCCCGACATCGCCTATGGTTTCTATTGTTTTGCGGCCCGGGGGGGTATCGGTAAATTTAAGGGGTAAGTCAACACCGGCCTCCCCATTCGAAAGGATAAACTGCCATAAA
The DNA here is from genome assembly GCA_964015645.1 of uncultured bacterium. Classification (GTDB taxonomy): domain Bacteria; phylum Calditrichota; class Calditrichia; order RBG-13-44-9; family J075; genus CAXHHS01. The sequence continues at coordinate 1,966 of CAXHHS010000462.1, read as the reverse complement.
CCTTCCGGCGCCTGTATGAGTTGTAACGGTTGGGCAGCCTGGCCGGATGCAAGGATCGCCTGCCAGCCGGTTTTATTCCGCAAGGGAAAGCGCTGCGGCACATCATCATACACGGCAATTTGCTCTAAGGCCGTTGTTGAATCGGGTAGATTTACGGGAGCGGCCTTCAACCCATTGATTTCGGTAACCAATTCTGCCGGTAGAAAATATTGTATCGATGGGGCATTATCGATTTTTGTTTTGGCGGCATGGTCGATATAATCGGTGAAGGTAATCCAGCTCAACGCCGGGTTTTCCGTGATTAAAACTTTTTGATCTACTGCCAGGGTGCTAAACGCGGCGGTGTTGCCATCTTTATCCCGTATCGTGGTATTTTCATCAACAAAATACGTTTGATTATTGACAATTAGGTAGCTGCCGCCCAGGGAGTTGATTGGCCCGGTAACCGTTGCATTTTCATCAGTTTGATCCGGAATATCAATCGCTGTCACTATCTTCCCTAAGGTAATCGCAAATTCTTCTTTTATATTCGCATCCGCCATGGTGAATTGCTGGCCGGTTTTGCGATAGAGGGGAACGGTGGTATTGCCATCCTTCAGGCGCAGGCCGTGTAGTAAAAATCGCGAGGTCATCCCGGCGATGTGATTAAATTTCCCGGCGGTGTTCAACGCTTCCAACAGGTCTGCTAAGGCAATCTCGCATTCAATAAAAACGGACTGCTCTGTCTTTAATTTATCAAACGTAATGGTATTGCCGGACTGATCGAAGATTTGGGTCGTGCCGGTCACTTTATAGATTCTGTTATCAACCGTCAATGTTCCCGGTGCGGGACTGGTGGCGATATGCCGGATTGTGCCGGTTATGTCCTGCGTGCCGTTCGGATCGCGGAGGAAAATTTTCACGGCAGGGCCGTTTTCCCGCATATAATCCATGGCATTCTGGATGGAGGAACGGATCAGCAGCGAAAAGTAGTCCATGAAAATAATGGTTGCGGCAGAAAATGTTTCATTTGGCGTTGAAAATATGCTGCGTTTGGCGTCATTGGAAATTCCCGGGCGGCGGGATGGTTTGGGAAGCGAAGATTGAAAGCGGGGAATATCATTTTCCCCAAGTTGAAATTCATCGCCCTCGAAGTTGACGTCGCTGGCGTTGTCTCCCAATTGCATATTCAATTGCGGGAACATGGGGAAAATCGTCGCATTGCGGCGGGCGTCGGCGGATGAGGTATCATCCGTAATATCGACGATAAAGTTTGCTTCCAAAAATTGCGTGAGATTATCGAAATTGAACGGCGCGCCGCCATCGTCATCACCGGTGGTAAAGGCTTGAAAGAGATTCTCTATTTCCTCAAAGGTGATTTTCAAGCTATCCAATTGGGCTTCGGTTGTTGCAACCGTAGCGCCTCCGGTTGTTAGCGGTTTTACCATGTAGGCGTATACCGCCCAGGTAAAGAGGGCGGTTACCAATTTATCAAAATCGCTCTCGGTATTAACACTGCCGTTGGTGGCTTTGGCGTTTTCCAGGAACAGCAAGGCAATTCCCTCCATGCCAGTTGCCGCACGTGTAAACGCCGGTTGAAAATAGATGTCGAGGGTTTCTTTTGCCTGCCATATTTGCACCGGCTGCCAGCTAAGTTTGGAGGGTTGGGTGGTACGCAGAAATGTTATATTTGCCAACCGGCTGTGCAAGGGGCCGGATGAACTCATGACGGCGGCCAGGTTTAAGCGCGATACGCTGACGGAAGCAGTTGCAGCTTCCGGGCCGCTCGCCCCCTGCAATATTGGCCGGGAACTGCGGCCGGTAGGCGTGGGAGTAAGCGATTTTCGCGCTGCCGCCGGTCGCAGACTTGCGGTCGCAGGAGCGGCAATTGACTGTGCGGGCGGGCCCAACACCCAGGGCGTCGGTTCTACTTCGCCTAATGTAAAACTCTCTTCCACTTCCAGGGAGAACTCAAACGATGTTTTAA
>CAXHHS010000461.1:0-5989 GCA_964015645.1 uncultured bacterium | reverse complement strand
CACCAAGAAGCTCGTCGGCAGCGTCAGATGTGTATAAGAGACAGCGGTTGTATGGCATTTTTCGCAATCGACAAAGGCGTGTTTTCCGGTGAGGGGGAATTGGGTGTTGTCATGATCGAATTCCGGTTCGGATTTCCAGCCGCTCATATTATGGCAAACAAGGCACTGCGAACCGAACTGCCCGCGATGCTCATCCACATGGCAGCTAACGCATTTGGCATTAACCCCCAAAAAGGTTCGTTTGAGGTCTTTTTGTTTTGCCAGCAGCGGCGATTTGTTGAGAATGAATTTCGGTTGGTGGCAATCGCGGCATTGCAGTTCGAGGTGGATGCCTTTTAAGGTAAAGCCGGTGGGGGAGTGGTCAAAGTTTTCCTGGCCGTTTTTCCAGCGAATCAACTCAAACTCGCGCCCGTAATGGTCGCCGTGGCAATCGCCGCATTGTTGATAACCCGGTTGGGCATGGAGGCCCTTTCCGCGATCAATACGGGCTTTCAGCAGCGTATGGCAAACCAGGCATTTCTCCGGGGATGTTTTGGCAGCGGCAGAATGGCATTGGGTGCAATTTGTTAGTCCTTCCAAAAACGCGTGGCTTTTGTGTAGCGCTCCCGGGGAAATTTGTGCCTGTAATTGAAAGGCGACCATGAAAAATAAGCTCCAAACGTATTTTATAAATTGCAGCGTTATACGCTTTATTTTTACCGCAGAGTCTGCCGCGATCACTGAGAAATATATATTTAGATATATTTTCTGCGTTCCTCTGCACCCCCTGTGATCTAAACTCGTGCAGTTGTTATTAAGATATTTAACATTACAATTCAGTCGTTTAAGCATCCCTCAACTTAATTTGTTACGATGACCGTATCGGTTTTTCCAAAGCGTCCACTAACGCCTTCGGCCACCCCCTCCGGGATGAGCATACCAAAGATCAATTAATTCATCTATGCCGTCGATCCAGTACTCCACTATTCCAATTACACATTACACATATCCTAACCAAATCGCGATTCCCACATGGATTAGCATGATGATATACAAAATCATCGCGAACGATTTGTGCAGCACCAGCCAGTAATGGAGCGCCTGGCGCGTTCGGTTAAGAAAGGTGATGCGCTGGTATAATCCAATTTTCCACCAGGCTAACCGCACCACGCGATGCAAGTACGGTTCCTCAATTTTAAGTGATTTTTTACAGCGTTTTTTCAAACGATAAATCCGAATGGTGAAAAAAACATCGTTTATCATCATTGTGAGCAGCGTTCGGAAAATTCCCCGCTTGTGGTTCGTATAATCCGCAATAATTTTATCTAAGCGGACGATTTGCTCTTTGCTTAAATTCAGCGTTTCTCGCAATTCCCGGTCATATTTTTGATTTGCACGAGAAATTTCTTGCAAACTCAATTCTTCACCACGGGGATTTCGTGGAATTAACAAATAAAAGTAGCGCCCGAAAACGCCTGTGAGCACTACGACGATCATTGACCAGAAACCAATCGCAATCATATCGCTGGCTTTAAAAGTGGCGTGGAGTAGAATAAACAACGGGGCTGCCATTCCCAGGAAAATGTGAATGTCTAACCAGCGTTTCAATGAACCGAGCTTGTTTAGCCAACGCGTTCTTTTGCGCAGGGAATATAATAGCATTATGAGGAAAATTACAGATCCGGCAATACCGAATTCCACGCCGCGAGAACCTGCTGGCCTAAGCGATTGATGATAATCATGATAGACACGTTCTTCCGCCGAAAGCTGGTAATACACCAGGCCGTCTAACAAAAAGTAGATGTAAAGGCCACCGGCAGTTAAATATAGAATTTTTAGGAAAATTTTGAACGGGTCATATAGACGCTTTTTAATCGCCTCGCTCTGCACAACCCAACTCCTCTTTTTTAATTCCCACAAACAGCGCAACCTTTGAGCAACTCTTGTGCCGGAGTGGTTTTTTAATATTAAAAGGAGTCATCAGAGAGGGAAAAGGGCATTTATAAAAAGAAAAATGTAAAATTATTACACAGTTTGGTGTTGATTCCAGGCAATATTTACTCGAAGCTGCCCAAATGTGGTTAGCAGTTTTATTTCCTTAAACTGTTTGCTCCTTTCCTATTCTCAGAGTAATTGAAGTTAAAAGAAATTGGCCGAGTAAAAAAGGAAAACGGCCATAATTAGGTGGAAAATTAATTACAAGCCGCAGCAATTTAGGCGTTGCAAAAAATTTTTAGAAGCGTTATCTTAAAATACCTCAAAATACAAGAAATCAAGATTTCTGAATCAGATCGTTAGAGGATAAGGCAAAAAATTTTCTAATATACTTAAGAAGTATAAACTGCTATAAATATTTGGCAAAAAGTTTTTGATATAAGAACTTTATAGGTTCTTTCGAAATGAAGAAATATTCTTTCTTGTAAAGAATATGTGATAGTAAGGAAAGACAACTAATTTATATACTATACAAAAAATTACAGGAGGATCTCTAAATGGGTAGATTAACTCAATATATTATTCTTATTACTCTTTTTTTAATGAACTTCTTTTGTTACGCTCAAAAATCTAATCATTTTAGCGCTGGATTATCAGGTTTCCTATACGCAATAAAACCCACGTCAAAACCAGCGTTAGCAGGGGAAACAGAACTATCTAGTGGCTACCTTGGCTTTGGCCTTATACCCGAGATAGGTTTTTCACATACATTTCGTGAGCCAGATACACGTATTTTTCTAGCTTATCGATGGACGGGCATTGACGAATTCATTAAGACATTCAAAGGAAAAGATGCAGAAGCCATTCTACCTCAACCATTCGATAAAACGCCATTTTCATTGTTTCTTGGAGTGAGTTTCGATATTCGTGGTAATCCAACAACAGACCCAGTTACTTTACCTCTTCAAAGACTAGCAGTAGGAATCGGATATGGAAATTTTCTCTTTGCCGAAAATCCTGAACGATATATTGGAGGATTGACGTTTATGATTTCTATTACCGCAATAGAGATATCAATAAACTTATGACCGGCTTATGAACAATATTAAATTCTGAATTCATAGTTGGTGCATGAATAGCATCTAATCTCATAAACACTTGAGTTGAGGGTTGTTTGGAGTTGCTTTTTCTAATCTATAAATAAAATTCAATTTATTTGTAAAGTTTAGTGTTCGTTACTTTATACTAATTCTCCTAATTACTGATTCTGCCCCACCGTCCTTAACAAAATCTGCCTTGCGTCCTGCTTAACGACAGCGTTGTAAAATTTACGAAATTCCGCATATTCAGCGGGATCGACGGTCGATTTTTTGTAAATCATCACCCGCTGGCCTTTGATAACGCGATCTTCCAGTGAATATTGCAGCGAATAATCGGCGATGGAGCAGCTAATGTTCACATCTTCGCCCAATTCCACCGGCTCGTAGCCGGGGGGCATGGTGATCTCAACCTCTTCGCGCAGGGTATCGGCATCAGGCCAAAAATTGTAGGGATATTCGCGTTCCTCGTAAGACAATGCGCGATTGGTTGTCAGGTTATCGGTCCAGGGAATTTTCAGAAATTTGAAATTACCCACCTCGGAAACATATTCCGGCACATGATAATTGTAGGCATAATTGATCGGTTTGCTGATGTCGTCTAAATTTTCAATTTCGAACATAGTCAGGCGCACGTTGGGAAAATCGTTTGCCAGCGATTCTGTCAACATCTTTTCCCGCTTGGCCGGTGTTTTGTCACGATATTGATAGCGTAGCTGTGCGGCGAGGGAGCCGGTGCGAGTGCCTAATTTTTCGATGTTGATGGCGTTGTTTTCCTCGATCCGCAATTTCATTTTGCGAAAAATATTGCGAGAAGCGGATTGTGTCAAATAAAACGGTGCGGTTACGCCGGATTTAATTTCCAGGGAAAATCCCTCCACATCCAAATTCGGAAGCGAACCATAGGGATAATTGCTGGCGGTGAGATCGAGATATTGAACGCCGTCCTGCGTTTCCACCCCGGCGATGCAGTGGTTAAACGAAATCGACGGCAGGGCATTGGCGTTTTGGCCTTCATCTTTGGTATTCACCAGTACGTAATGGGCGTCAATGCCCACTTCATCTAACATCGCGATGCACAGGGCGGACATGTCCTTGCAATCGCCGATGCGGTTTACCAGCACATCGCGCGCCTCCTGCGGCACCAAGCCGGATTGCCGGAAAGAAATGCTGCTATAGCGAATATTTTCGGTGATAAAATTATAAATCGTCTCAATTTTTTCCTGCTCCGTAGCATTCGGCGAATCTTTAAAAAGCACCTGAACCTGGTTTTTAATCTCGTAAGAACTCCGTGCTTTTGTTTGGGCAATATCGCTATACCAATCTACCATATACTCCCAATTTTCGATACTGGAAATGTAGAGAATTTTACCAACATCATCGAGAATCGGCATTCCATATTCGTAAACGATGGCCGGTTCGTCACTCAATCGCCACTGGTATAGCGCATCATCTGCTGTGGTGGTTTTAACCGGTGCATCGGGCATATTTTGCGCGCGATGAAAAAATTTAACTGTCTTTGGCACCAGGAGAGAATAGCGCACATCCTTCATCGGGTAAAACCCGTTAAAGTAAAATTGATCCCAAAAATGATTCGATAGTTTGCCGGTGTAATAATTTTTCAACTTCCAACGGGCATAGATAAATTCTCCCGGTTCCAGCGTTTTAAAAACGATATGATTGTTATCGACATCGGCGGTAACCTCGGAGCCGTCGCTTTTGATAACCACTGCTTTTTCCACCGTCAACCCCTCGGTGTGGGAATTATGGCCGATCCAATATTCCGAAAACTCATCGATACCGCGAGCGGTTAAAATTTTGATGAGAATTTCCTCCGTCATCTCCGATGCCCCCTGCTCGTACACTACTCGTTTCTGGTCGTTCAACAGAATAATCGCGCTGTTATCGGGATAAGCCTCGGCAGAAGGCGCGTTATTCATTACCGAGTCGAGATCAACCGTTTCAAAATGGGCAAAGACGGATGGTTTGCCTTGCAGCTCGCGGATAATATCACGCGCCTCGTAATTGGTGGGATCGAATTTAAGCGCTTCTTTGTAAGCAGCTATCGCCAAACCGATTTTATCGGTCGCGCGATGAATTTGTCCCAATGTAGACCAGTATTGCGAACTATTGGGACAAATGGCAATCGTTTGCTCGATCAGCCGCCGGGCATCTTCGTATTTTTGCAGCGAGAGATAAGTTCTGGCCATTTGATCGTAATACCCCACTGCGGAAGGATCCAGCACTAAAATTTGCTGATAAGTCGCTTTCCAGAAGGGAATGTCGGATGCTTTCAAATAGGCGTCTGCCAGCGTCGCTAACCGGTTGAGGGTATAACTTTTTTCTAACTGGTCTTTGTAGATATTGATGACATCATAATACGAGCGAGTGGTTTGCAGCGCAATCGATGCTTCCATGTAGGCGAACTGCCAATTATAAGGGAATTTTTTGTGGCCTTCGCGACTAATTTCGATAATTTTTTCGATCTGCTTTTTATTGGAATATAGTGCTAAACGTTTTGAATAGATATTTTCGTTTTCCGGCAGCAGCGTTTCCATTCGCGTAAGAATTTCTTCCGCTTTTTCGATTTGCTGGTTTTCCAGAAACCGGTCGAATTTATAATCGAGAACGTAGGGCACGTTTTTATCCAACGAGTAGATTTTTTCCATCGTTGTGGCGATTTCGTCGAATTTTTCCCCGCGGGCATACGCTTCGATCAGTTGTTCGTATAACATCGCGCAACCGGGTGCCCGTTCAATCGCCTTTTTGATGATAAGCTCGCCCTCAATCGCTTTGTCATTCCGCAAATAACTATCTGCAAGCAACAGATAATTCTCCGGGTGATCGGGGTTTTCTTCAACCATCTTTTGGAAATATTCCTCGGCAAAGTTGGCAATTTGCTTCACCTTCGCGCCCGGTTTGGAGCGATATTTTTGCGGGATAGTAGAAATTTGTAAACCTTCGATTGCCTCACCGTG
>CAXHHS010000460.1:0-5989 GCA_964015645.1 uncultured bacterium | reverse complement strand
GCAGGGAAGATGATTACGGAACAGAAGCGATTACGGCCCGCCAGAAATTTGTAGAAAAATTTACCGGAACGAAATTAGTGCACGCCAGCCAATTTTCGCTCGATCCCCATACTACCCAGGGCAACTGTGAGAATTTTACCGGCGTGGCGCAGGTGCCGTTAGGATTTGCCGGTCCCTTAAAAGTAAATGGCGAACATGCCAAAGGCGAATTTTTGATTCCGCTGGCAACATCCGAAGGCACGCTGGTTGCCTCTTACAATCGCGGCATCAAATTGTTGAATCTTTGCGGCGGTGTAAAATGCAGCGTGGTGGCAGACGCCATGCAGCGCGCCCCGGTGTTCGTGTTTGAAGACGCCCGCGGCTCACGCGATTTTATAAAATGGGTCAATAAAAACCTGAAAAAAATCACCGAAGAAGCGGAGGCGACTTCCAGCGTGGCAAAACTCGATTATATCGATCCCTACCAGGCCAGCAAATTTGCTTTTCTACGATTCAATTTTACCACCGGTGATGCCGCCGGACAAAACATGGTTGGCCGGGCGACGTTTGCCGCCTGTAGCTGGATTTTGGATCACTACGAAGGCGTTAAACACTTTTTCCTGGAATCCAATTTTGCTACCGATAAAAAAGCTTCACAAGTAAACATCATGCGCACGCGAGGAAAACGAGTTACGGCAGAATGCGTCATCAAACGCGATTTATTGATTCAGCACATGCGTGTCGAACCGGAGAGCCTGGCCTACAGCGCAGGTGTGGCTAACGTTGGCGCAATTCTTTCCGGTGCCAATAACAACGGTTTGCATTCCGCCAATGCCATTACTGCAATGTTTATCGCCACCGGGCAGGATGTTGCCAACGTTGCGGAATCTTCCGCCGGGATTATTTACATTGAACTTACCCCGGAGAAAGATTTGTATGTTTCTATCACAATTCCTTCCTTGATTATCGCGACCTATGGCGGCGGCACCGGCCTGGCCACCCAGCGCGAATGCCTGGAATTATTAGGTTGCTATGGCAAAAACAAAGTGCACAAATTAGCGGAGATTATTGCCGGTGTGGTGCTGGCCGGGGAAATGTCTCTCGCTTCCGCCATCGCCTCTTCCGACTGGGTTTCCAGCCACGAGCAGTATGGGCGGAACCGGTAGGTGTTGACAGAACGCCCTTCGACTCCACTCAGGGTGACAGGAGTAGGTCATGCTGAGCGGAGTCGAAGCAATGACTGCGTGGCTTTTAGGAATCCCCTTTAGTGGAGTTTGCCCTTCGGCTCCGCTCAGGGTGACAAATTGGTTGTCATGATAAAGAGAGGGTTAACAATGAAAACAATGTTCGTCTATATTCTGAAATGCAAAGACAACTCCTATTACACCGGCGTTACGAATGATCTCGGAAGAAGATTTGCTGAGCATGAAGAAGGCCTTAATCCAAAAGATTACACTTTTAAGAGAAGACCCATAGAATTGGTATATTATGAAATGTTCAGCGACCCAAGGGATGCAATTGAACGCGAAAAACAGGTTAAAGGCTGGTCAAGAAAGAAAAAAGAAGCCTTGATCGAAAAGAATTGGGATAAACTGAAAGAGTTTTCAAAGTGTTTAAATGAAACGAGCCATGAGAATAAAAAGTAGACCGCTCACCCTTCGGCTCCGCTCAGGGTGACGAATGAAGTCATGCTGAGCGGAGTCGAAGCATCAATTAACGAATGAGATTAAAAAATGCGGTTGTTTACTATTGTTTTCATTTTGACAGTAACTCTTTTGGGCACAGCGAATGCCCAGGGCAAAAAAGACCCCCAAATCAAAGTATTTGCCGATTCCCTTGCCGGAAAGGAGATGTGGCTTAAAATTACCGTCATCCGGATCGAAGATAGTTATCATAGCAAAGACGCTACAAATGTGTATCCCAATGGTGAAGTGAAATATATTGCCGCAATTCAAGGCGCGCATCCCGGTGTAAATACGTACGACGCCTGGGAGTTTTTAGATGTGGCGCAGTTAGTTTATGGCGATTTTGGAGTAAAACCACACTACACCGAACATAGCGACGGTTATGCCTGGACATTTGAGCCGGGCGACAAAGTTAAGATTCGCAAAGTGAAACGCGGCGGGGATGATATTAAAGTCGAGATTGAAGGCGAAAATGGCGGGCGTACGGCGATTCGCCTGCAATTTGCAAATAAAAAATATACCCTGGAAGAGGTTAAACGCACAGTTGCCTACGCCTTTGCCGAAAATGAAGAAGATGTAATGGCCGATGTCGCTTTAAATTTGGAAAAAGGGATGACCACCCGCCAGGTTATTCAAATAATCGGGCAACCGGATAATTGGATAAACTTCGAAACGAAATCGATTTTGATTTACGGTGTGATAAAGCTGGTTTTTGAAGATGGTAAATTGATAGAAGTCCAGTAGGCTATAGATCAACCGAAATATGAGATGTGGAGATTATACAATATTTCAACTTGTAATTGGCATTAATAAGGCACAAAAGTAATGTGGGGTAATAAAACAATGTTGTCATTATTAGCCACTTCTGGTTTTATAATTTCTGTTTTAAGCATTCTAATTAGTATTATTGTTACTTGGATAGAAAAACGTAAAGGTTTTTCACCAAAGTTAAATAAATGGATATTTATATCACTATTCTTCGCACTTGGTTCTACATTAATAAATGAATATGCGAATAATAAAATATCTGAAAGCAATGACAACAAAATTGATAGCTTAAAAACAAATCTAATCACACTGACTGATTCAGTAAAAAATGTTAACAACAAGTACGAAGATGCCATTTTTTTACTTGATTCCTCTAAACATGAATTGGAAAATTTAAAGCATTTAGCCCCATCAGCATATAAAGACATTGACAATAAAGCACTATACCAAGACAATAAATTTGTCGGAGTTTTTAATAAATACATTTTAAACGATCAATCTTCTATTGTAATTTTTGATGAAATCAAAAATGCTGACAATTTAATTATATCCAAGCCATTTTCATTCGATAAATATATCTTAAAAATTAAACATGTTGAGATTATGTCTTTGGTAACACCAAGCCGAATACAAGATGGAAAAATTTTAGAAAACGTATCTTGCATCATATTAAAAAGATATTAAAGGTGTTTCGAGTGCTTACCTTTTTAGTTTTGATTCTAACTATATCCATGAGTTTTACTGGTAGAAACACATAGCCAGTCGCTTAAGCTAACCCCTTGTTATGCGTTATAAGTCATAAACATATTGACGAGGCAGGAAGGATGCCCTTGATAAAACATGACAGAGAATAAAGTTGATATCCATATAAGAACGGCTGAACCAGCTGATGCTTCATCTATTGCGGCAGTACTGGGTGAGTCGTTCATCGAATACAAAGCTTCCTACACTAATAAAGCATTCGCTGAAACTACTCCTGAGTGTGAGCAGATAATAGGTAGGATGACTGAAGGGCCTATCTGGGTTGCTTTGCAAAATGCCGCGATAGTTGGCACAGTGTCTGTCGTCTCCCATAACGATGCTCTTTACATTCGAGGTATGGCCGTGCTTCCGTCGTATAGGGGAAATAGGATTGGAGCATTATTACTAAACCAGGTGGAAAATTTTGCTTCCTCACATAACTATACGAGACTCTTTTTAAGCACTACCCCATTTCTCACTGGTGCGATTCAACTCTATGAGCGGATGGGATTCAAGCGAAGCAATAAGGGGCCCTATGATTTATTTGGAACACCGCTATTTACAATGGAAAAAGATGTAGAGGCCTCTGGTTAAGAGCAGACTGCTTTAAAAGAAATTCTGAGATAATAAATTGATCGGCAAAAATATTACTACATTACAAGATCAGTGAGAAGATAGGAGATTATTTTGAAAAATAACCAATTTTTATTGTTGCTCTTATGTCTTGTTTTCATATCACAAACAATCTTATCCCAATCTCCCAATGGTAACTTATCCCAACGATTCACCCGCGCAGATACCCTGCGGGGAATGTTAACTCCCGAAAGAAGTTGTTACGATGTAACCTACTATCACCTCGATATTCGCGTTGATCCGGAAAAACGGTTTATTTCGGGGTCAAATAAAATTCGCTTTCGCGCGGTTAATCCCTTCAAAAAAATGCAAATTGATTTATACGATAATATGGAAATCGAAAGCGTCGCTTTTAAATCGCAAAAATCACTTCTGTTTGCACGCGAGTATAATGCTGTTTTTATTGAACTTCCGGAAACAGTAGCGAAGGGTAGCGAAGCGGAAATAACCATCCATTATTCCGGCAACCCCCGCGTATCCCTGCGACCGCCCTGGCATGGCGGATTTACCTGGGCAAGCGATAGTTCCGGCAATCCCTGGGTGGCGGTTACCTGCCAGGGCGATGGCGCCAGCCTCTGGTGGCCGAATAAAGACCACCAATCCGATGAACCGGATAGCATGATGCTGAGCGTAACGGTGCCGCCCGGTTTGCAAAATATCTCTAATGGCCGCTTGCGCAATAAAGAAACGCTGGATGATGGCTGGGAACGCTACAATTGGTTTATCAGCTACCCAATAAACAATTATAACGTCACGCTCAACATCGGCAAATTTGCCCATTTCTCCGATGTTTATACCAACGCTGATAATGAAACCCTGACCCTGGATTATTACGTGCTGCCGGCAAGCCTGGAAAAAGCCAAAAAACAATTTCAACAAGTAAAACCGATGATGGAATGCCTGGAGAAATACTTCGGCAAATACCCCTTTTATCGTGATGGATTTAAGTTGATCGAATCCCCTCACAACGGAATGGAACATCAAACGGCGGTGGCCTACGGAAACCGCTTTTTGGGCGGCTACCTCGGAAAAGCACCGGCAGCAGTGGGGTTGGAATTTGATTTTATCATTCTCCACGAAACAGCGCACGAGTGGTGGGGCAATAGCGTAACCTCCAACGACATCGCCGACATGTGGATTCACGAGAGTTTTGGCGCTTATACGGAGGCGGTTTACGTCGAACATTTTTATGGATATGATGAGGCGTTAAAATATATCAACGGTAAAAAACAAACTGTTGGCAATGCCCAGCCGATTATCGGCGTTTACAATGTCCATAAACGCGGGGCAGGGGATATGTATAACAAAGGCCAGCTTGTTTTAAATACCCTGCGTAATGTTATCGATAATGATTCCCTGTGGTTTTCGATCCTTTTGGGCATACAAGATACATTTAAGTACCAATCGATTGATGCGGTCGATGTCTTCAATTACATCAACCAAAAAACCGGGCAGGATTTTGGCTATTTTTTCGAGCAGTATTTAAAACATCCTGAAATCCCCGAATTAGCGATTTTTTTGAGGAAATCCGGAAAGCGAGTTTCTATGCAGTACAAATGGAATGCCGATGTAACAGATTTTCGAATGCCGGTAAAAGTCACCACATCAAAATCGCAATTTGAATTTATTTATCCCACCACGGAAGATCAAACTATGGAATTAAACGAGATGGCTTTAGAGGATTTTCAAATTGCGGAGGATTTGTTCTATGTAAATCTCAATTTACGCTGGCAATATCTTGATCCCGAATTGAACAATTGAATCCCCATTTTAAGGCCACTCATAAATTCTCGAAAATGGTGTTTGACTATCCGGCGCTTTGCACCGGGTTTTAATATTTTGCTCTTTCAGAGTTTTGGTATTTTAGCCCTGAAAGGGCGCCGTAATACAGCCCGGTGCGCAGCGCCGGGAATTAGGTGTAAATTAATCGAAAGCTCTGAAAGAGCGAAGTAAATGAATCTAGCTTGACATTGCCAAATTAAGCTAATAATCACCCTCTGAATAAGCTCTCTTGTAATTCTCCTCACTAAAAATTTTTTAAATAGATTGAAACAGAAACATTCTTAAATTTCTTCAGGTATAAACAGTCGTATAAATTTTTTTGCATGTCGAATTTCGGGCAGAAAGCGATAGGATGATAAAGCCAATATTAACCGGATTTTTTATAGCAGCCTTTTTAATCC
>CAXHHS010000459.1:0-5993 GCA_964015645.1 uncultured bacterium | reverse complement strand
GTTTTTCCTGCGCGATTTAACCAAAAAAGTCGATGAAGATTGGTCAGGAGTACTGGCGGATTTGGAGGCATTTCGCGCAGCAATCATAAATCGGAACGGCATGGTGTGCAACGTGACGGTTGATGCCGGAAATTGGACAGCTATACAACCACAACTTGAGACGTTTTTAAACAACTTGCCGCATTTCGACTTTGCTTCACAGCATTGGCAACCCCAAATTCTAAATGGATTTGAAGGATTGGCGATTCCCGCACAAGTAAACTTTGTCGGCAAAGCAGCCAATATTTACGATCTCGGCTATCAATTTCACGGCTCTTCATTGGTAATCCATAAATATTTACGCACCAATTGGTTGTGGAACAAAGTTCGTGTTCAAGGTGGAGCCTATGGTGCATTTTGCCAATTCGGACGGCACTCCGGTATTTTCTCCTTTAGTTCTTATCGTGATCCGAATTTACTGGAAACGATTAAGAATTTTGATGATACTGCTAAATTCCTGAAAGATGCCGAAATAACGGAAGAAGAATTGAGCAAAAGTATTATTGGCGCAATTGGCAGCCTTGATGCCTATCAGTTGCCGGATGCCAAAGGCTCCACATCAATGATGCATTATTTATACGGCGATACCGACGAGGAATACCAGGTAATGCGCGACGAATTATTTGCTACAACCCCGCAACATTTTAAAGAATACGGCGATATTTTAGCAGGTGTAAAAGATAAAGGATTAGTCATCGTTGCCGGCGGCGATGATGCAATCGCCAAAGCGAACAAAAAAAATAATCATTGGCTGAAAGTAACGAAGGTGCTTTAAAGTTTATGTTTCCAAAACTATTAGTATTATTCATCGGTATTCCACTCATCGAATTAGCGATATTAGTAAAATTAGGCGAATTGATTGGATTTTGGCCGACAATCGGGATGGTTATTATTACCGGCGCGATTGGTGCGTCTTTAGCGCAGAGCCAGGGGTTTAGAATACTCGGAAAGATTCAAGCCGAATTAGCTGCCGGTAAAATTCCTACCCATCATTTGATCGATGGATTGCTGATTTTGGTTGGTGGTATCGTTTTGCTTACGCCCGGTTTGTTAACGGATATTTTGGGATTTTCGTTGATGATTCCCTGGGTGAGAACGCAGTTTAAGCGTTGGCTGGTATACAAGTTTACCAATATGGTACAAAACGGCCAAACGCAGGTGTTTTACCGGAGGATTGATCAGCCTTAGATTGGCAATGAAAATATTCTATTTTTCCATTCTGCGGCCTCAGTCGTGACCCAAATCGTTAGTCGATGTTCGGCAACTTGAGAGATAGGAAGTTTTTGAGGAATAATAATAAGACCTGGACTTATTTCACTTTTAATAAACTCAGCAAAATGTAACGGCATTGTTTTACGATCGTGGGAAATTAATATTCTGTTTTCTTTTGCTGCCATCGACAAGACATCGGGATCTTCTAATCCTGATAGTTTAGCTGAATGGGCTGTCTGAAAATGCGATGCTTGGTTCAAACCGAACTGTCGCTTTAACAATAATCTGGTTTAAATCGGCATCAGCCTGGAATCGAATTTTCATTGCTAACCCAATTGAAGCTGTCGTTTGGCCCTGGAAAGTTTTCTGGAAAATTCCGGATCAGCATTATGGGTTGCCTTTCTTAAATCTTTAAAATCTCCATCAATATTTTTCAAATACGAATCGACCTCTGGCCGATTTGATAAATAAAATGTAATAACACCATATACCCGTTCTAATGTTAATGTTGGGAAGCATTCTGCTGCAATGGTCTCTGGAGATAACTCCTCCCAAAAAGCCAATATTACCGATTCAAATGAAACGCGGCTTCCAATAATTCGATAATTTTGATCCACTAATTCTACAAATTCTTTGGCCATTTTAAAATCACCTATTTTGGCTTTTTGGTAAATATATGTCAGCGTAAATCTAAAATCAAATTGAACGAATAATTGGAAGTAAATAATTTGTAGTTTACTCTAATTCTCCGAAGTATCCACGCTAAAGCATGAACTACAAACCGAATTACAACGCTTTTATTTCATCCAAATGATCCATCATTAACCGCTCCCATTCCAATTTTAGCCACGGGGAATAATGTTCGCCATTAGTGGCAAGCTCGCGGGTTAAATCGTTTATTGCGACGTATTTCGTATCGGATACTTCGTTTGGGTTAACGGAAACGGCTTCATTGCTTTTTCCGATAAACACCGCGCACATCTCCCTTTCCGATCCGATATTTTTATACGGCGCATAATATTGAAATGTAAACAAATGCTTTAAAGGTGTGCTGATCCCCAATTCTTCTGCCAAACGCCGCTGCGTGGCATTCTCCAATTCTTCCCCTTTACGGGGATGGCTGCAACAGCTATTTGACCAATAATTTGGCCAAAGATGTTTCTGTGCGCTGCGTTTTTGCAATAGCAATTCGCCTGCATCATTAAAAATAAAAATTGAGAAAGCGCGGTGAAGGATGCCTTCTCCTTCATGGCATTCCAGCTTATTTTTGTAGCCTGTAATGTTATCTTTTTCATCAACCAGGATTAGCATTTCGTCATCGAAAGAAACTTGTTGGGTATTTTCAGTCATTCGTCTCTGCTCCGGATTCTCAGCTATATTATTGGGATGCAAAAATCAATTTCATCGTTTATTCTCATCCATTTATTATTCGAAAAATAAACCGTTTCATCGTCCGGCGCAAGAACATACTAACGGATTTATAGTGTAGTATATTTATGGTAGTTTTTGAAAGCCAGATTAGCCAATCTCCGTAACAATCGCACGATACCCTGCTTTCCGCATGGCTTCGGCAACCGGTTCGGCGTTTTCCGGGCAAAGTGCGATCATTGCGCCACCGCCGCCACCGCCGGTTAATTTTGCACCTAACGCGCCAGATTTGCGGGCAATTTCAATCAATTCTTCCAACTCCCAACTTGATACTTGAAGCGCATTTAATAATCCCTGGTTGATGTTCATCAAATCGCCTAATGTTTCCAAATCATAGCGTTTAATGGCTTTTACGGATCGCAACGTTAAGGCATTGATTTCAGTAAATATGCGGTCGTACATCAATTTGTTTTTCCCCCAGGCGTTGCGCACGTTTGCAACCATTTTAGCCGTCAAACTTTCTACGCCGGTAATGCCAATCACAATCGGAATCGGTTTGGGAACTTCCAATGGCTTCATTAGCGGCGGATCACCTTTTTTGAAGAGGATGAATCTGCCATAGGTTGCCATCGTATTATCGATACCGGATGGCGTGCCATGAACAATCTGTTCCGATTGAAACGCCATTTTGTTAACATCTTCATCAGGTAAATTTAATTGATAATGTTCCGACAATGCTCGAATGATTGCGACTGCCAGCGCTGCGGAGCCGCCAAGCCCCATTGCGCGCGGAATATGGGGATAAATTTCAATCCGCATGTTTTTATCTTGCAGCCCAAAAGTATTCAACATCAATTCCAGAGAGCTGTAAATAGAGTGTTTGTGCTTGATGTTAAAATGAAGCCGTTCCTCTACACCCCACCGCGGAATAACCAGATGAACGCCGTCATCTTCATCTTCAACTTTGGCTTGAATTGCGATGGG
Source organism: uncultured bacterium (assembly GCA_964015645.1). Lineage (GTDB taxonomy): Bacteria > Calditrichota > Calditrichia > RBG-13-44-9 > J075 > CAXHHS01. Next base: position 2,390 of record CAXHHS010000459.1, on the reverse strand, counting down.
GATCGGGGCAGCAATAACGTGGCTGCCGTAAACAGCGGCATGTTCGCCAAATAAAATCACTTTGCCACAGCCGGTAGGCAATTCAGGGTCGGTTTTAGGGGCAGTTGTTTTTGATTTTACAACCGACGATTTACGCTCGCGTAGCGATTTTACAATCTCTTCCGCCTTCCATACTTTAATCTCGCCGCTGCGGATGAGTTGATCGACCACCTCATCATAAACATCCGGCGTGGCGCCGGCAGCACTTGCCACGGTGCGGGCGTGGAGCGTCATATGGCCTTGCTGAATGCCTTCTGTGGAAAGCGCTTTGATTGCGGAAAAATTTTGCGCCAACCCAACGGCGCCCATTACTTCTGCTAATTCCGTTGCACTTTCAACATTCAAAATTCGTAATAAAACGCCGACAATGGGATTGGATTGTAGCGGCCCACCAACCGTTCCGACTTTTAAAGGAACTTTGATTTTGCCGGCTAAATCGCCGTTTTCGTTTTTAATCCATTGGGTAAGCGCAGTATAGCGTTTTCCGCGTGCAGCATACGCATGGGCAGCGGATTCGATGGCCCGCCAATCATTTCCGGTAGCGATTGCAACGGCGTCGATGCCGTTCATAATACCTTTATTATGGGTGGTTGCTCGATAGGGATCGGCCAGGGCAAATTCGTTTGCCAGGATAATGCCATCGCGCACATCTTCTCCGGAAAATCCTTTTCCGGCCAGAAATTTGGTTGGAATGATGCATTCGGCTCGAACCAGTGCGCGGTCAGTTAAGTTTGATAAAATTCTTAAAAACACTTCCCCACCGGTAATTTTCTCGACGAGAGACGCAACCCCTTCACACATGGTATTTACAAGATTGGCGCCCATAGCATCACGAGTATCCACCAGGAGATGGATTACCAGCATATCGCCGCGAGAAGTAGCGGATGGGTGAATTACGACTTCCAAATCCTTTGCGCCACCGCCGCGCGCCACCATTTTGGGGTGCAGGCTGTTTGCAAGATTTAGAATTTCCTCCTTGTTTTGCAATACGGCTTTTTGGGCGTGAGAAGGATGCTCAATTCCGACAACTTGAATCTGTCCGATTAAAACCGGTTCGGTGCTTTTCGCTTTAAATCCTCCCGAATTTCGCACAATTTTAGCAGCAGAGCTTACCGCTGCAATAATCGACGGTTCTTCGACCACCATTGGCACGATGTAATCTTTTTCATTAATCAAAAAATTTAGCCCCAGGCCAATGGGTAAACCAAATACGCCGATCACATTTTCCACCATCTTATCCGCTTCTTCCGCATTCAGCGCATTCCTGCCGTTGGAAAGCATTTTGAATTCTTCTGCGGAAATCAAATCACGATCTTTTAAAATCTCCAGGCGTTCGGTTACGGAGTATTTGTAAAAACGGGGGATGCGGGAGCGATCCATTTTTGTTGCCTCTTTTGGTTTAATGCCTTATCCGAAAATTTTACTGAAAATCCGAGCGGGGGAATCAGTGACTGGAAGAGTTCTCTGTTCTCCTGATTCCTCGATTCATTATTTCACCCGTGCGAGTCAGAATAAACACCGTGAGGTGCGATATTCATCGCAAGCAACTCGAATCCAGCCGCTTCAATGCGGGAGCCGGCTTGTTCGATAATTCCCGGGGAGTTACTGAAAACGATCCCCATATCCCCGCCGCCAGCGCCGGATGGTTTGTAGGCTGCGCCGGCATTCCTGACAAGTTTCGCAATGGCTGCGTGTGCTGGCGTTACAATCGGTGCATCGCTTTTCTCGCCCAATTCTGCCATCGCTAAATGATAACGATCAACGAGTTCCAAGAATATTGCGGTTTCTTTTGTAACCAGTGCGTGGCAGGCTTCAAAAGACAATTCTTGCATGTAATCCATCAATTTTTGATACACCTTTGGCTCCCTTTCCCGAAAGTGATTTGTTTGCTGAACCAGATCCCTGGTAGATGCCGGTTTTCCACTCCAAACAACCAGTATAAATAAATCGTCGGGAAGCTCAATTTCTTCAATCATTGCTGAAGGGAGTCTATCTTCCGGAGAGATTTGGTATTGCAAAACCCCACCGAATGTGCTGGCGGCAATATCAATTCCGCTACCCAGTTTCCCCTGGGCAACGCGATGTATTTCCATTGCACGGTAGAAAAATCGGCGGCGTTCGGCATCGGTTTTTAACGATTTTTCGGCGAGTTTGTAAATTGCGCTTAACAACGCAACCGTTAGTGCTGCGCTGGAGCCGAGGCCCAATTTAGCAGCGGTATTTCTTAGATAAAACGATTTAGTGTTGAGAACAATTTTTGCAGGTGTTAATTGCCTTTTTGAAAGAGAAAGCGTTTTAACACCTTCTTCAAAAGTGGCGGTAAAAAACCTCAGCGTCTCGCACCCATTTTC
>CAXHHS010000458.1:0-5994 GCA_964015645.1 uncultured bacterium | reverse complement strand
GGTAAACAATCAGTTATGCGACTTCGTATCGCACTATAACGCCGAGCATAACCGGTTCCGGCAAACCTGGCACAAAACATCACAAGCCCAACTGAATTTACTACTTTTGACCAACTTTTCAAAGGCAATTGCTGCCGGAATCGGTGTGCAAGCGCTAGTTAGGCGCAATGCCCGCCCTTCTTGGTATTTCATAGAGGGTTGTGTCAGACTAAATCGTGGTTACTGGAATTCATGGTAGTAAAACCATAATAAAATTCAATGCCCTAACTTCTATTCAAATGCGCTCGCTCCGACTCAAAAATCCTACTTAAGTTTACTCTCTAACCCGAGTGGCGCAATTCGCATGTAGTTTGGCGCGCTTCGCTATTGCACAATCTCCCAGGTTCACTAAATTATCGTTATCAATTTGAACAAAAAGATTGAAGGAGGTTTAATATGAATGCAACCCAGGCAATCGATCAATTAAATCCGCAAAAATGGGCAGAGACCTCTGCCGGGAAACGATTACATCTGCTTGAAGAAGTTCGCGAAAATATGAAGATCTTCGCTGAGGAATTGGCAGCATCAGATAGCAAGATGAAAAACAGCCTTATGGGAGAAAATTTATTTTCCGATGAGGCCTCCATGGTCGCGACGGTGGTGCCAATTGCCAATACAGTGACCGCCTGTATTGATTTGTACGAATCCCTGGTAAAGGGCGCACTGTTAAAACCGCTTGGTATCCGCAAAGTGAAAGATGATTTATACGAAATTCACGTTTTTCCACAGCAGGCAAAAGATAAACTGATGTACGCGGACCGCAAAGATTATATCCGTGTTAAAGGCGAGCCTAAACAAATCAATCCCCTTGATAAACCGGCCGGAATCATTGCAGTGCTGGGTGCCGGCAATTATAGTTCATCTTTGGAAATGATCAAGGCGATGTTTCTGGAAAACTGCGCCGTTGTGCATAAGCCACACCACTTGAATGAAGCCACCGATGAAATCTGGGCGAAAATCATGAAACCACTGATTAACATTGGTGCTTTAAGTTTTTGCGACGCCGATCAAGGCAGGACACTAACCCAAGACGAAAGACTAACAAAAATCTACTTTACCGGTGGTAGTGGTACTGCACAAGCAATCATGAACGCCACCGATACCGATCTGGTGTCTGAGTGCGGTGGCAACAATCCCTGTATCATCGTTCCGGGCGACAGGCCCTGGACAGAAAAAGAAATCCATCATCAAGCAGTGCAAATCGCCACCATGGCGAAGCTCAATGGCGGCGCAGTGTGTGGTCGCCCGCAAACTATTGTTACTTCAAAGAACTGGCCGCAACGACAAGAATTTCTGAAGGCGCTTAAAAAGGCTATCGTCGAAGAAACACCCGCAGCAGGCACATATTATCCTGGTTCGGATGAAGTGGTTGGAGCCTTTAAAGAAAACCACCCGGAAACTGAGGTATTAAAGCCTGAAGGCGGAAAATTTAGGCATTCGGATTTTCTGGTCATCACAGGGGTGGCGGAAGACGATTATGCGGTTACCCATGAAGCATTTTGTCAAATCCTCGGCGAAGTGCCGCTGGATGTGCCTGCCAACGCCGCTGAATTTTTACCCAAAGCCGTAGAATTCTGTAATACCAAGTTATTAGGTACCCTGGGCAGTTGTATTTTGATTGATGAAGACACCAAAAAGAATCACCAGGCATTGCTGGACCAGGCCATTACCGATATGGAATACGGTGGTATTGCCATCAACACCATGCCGCCATTTATTTTCCTTAGCCCCTACCTCACTTGGGGTGGTAATGAAGAAGGCAAAACATTTGTCTCCGGCCATGGTAATTTCGGCAACTTGCTGTGTTTTGAGAATATTGAAAAATCGATCATTTTTGCTAACTTTACGTCTGCCGGGCATATGATGAATATGAATAAGTCCGTGAATAACACCCTCTCAAAAAACATGGCACATTATTCTCTGGCTCCAACCTGGATAAATTTAACTAAATTGATGGCAGGAGCGGTTTCAGGAAACTTTAAAAGTAAGGATTTTTAAGATGGATTTCATTCAACATACCCTCAACTGGTGTAAAGGCGAAATTTTTGAAGCGAAGTTAATTCTTTTGTATGGCATCGTTGTCATCATCATTGCACTGTTATTCTGGAAAACCGGAAGCACGCCCAGTGCGAAGGCGATGTTGTTTCCGCTGCTAGCCGTCGGATTCATGTTCTCCGGTATCGGTGGCGGTATGTTATACAGTAATCATAACCGAATGATAGAATACCCGGCGGCATTTCAAGAAAACCCATCTAAATTTGTGAAAGCGGAAAAAGAGCGGACTGATGAATTTATGAGTTGGTATCCGGTCACCAGGTATATCATGATTGGATTTGCACTGCTCGGTTTTGGCCTTTACTTGTTTTGGACAACGCCGTTAGGCCGGGCAATTGGCATGAGCCTCGTTTTGATGTCGCTTTCAACATTCTTTGTTGATCATTTTTCTGAGGAACGGGCAGAAATGTATCATTATCATATCACTCAGCAATTGGAAAAGAATGGTAACATATCTAACTAAGTTCTTTAAAAAATAAGCTGTCCTTTATCACTATAAAGATATACAAATCAATTCATTATAATTATCTTAGGAGAAGAAAATGAGCAAAACTATTTTAATCACCGGTGCCAGCAGCGGTATCGGCAAGGCGACTGCAAGGTTATTCCAGGAAAAGGGCTGGAATGTTATCGCAACGATGAGAACGCCGGCAAAAGAAAAAGAATTAACCACACTAGATAATGTATTCCTTACAAAACTGGATGTACAAGATCAAGCCTCGATAAAGGAGGCTGTTCAGCAGGGAATTGAACGGTTCGGAAAAATCGATGTTCTTTTGAACAATGCCGGCTATGGCGCCTATGGGCCATTAGAAGCCACCCCGAGAGAGAAAATTTTAAGACAGTTCGATGTCAATGTGATCGGACTATTGGATGTCACCAAAGCAATATTGCCACATTTTAGGGAGAATAAAGATGGCGTTATCGTCAATATCTCATCAGTTGGTGGTAAAATGACCTTTCCCTTGGGTTCCTTATATCATGGGACTAAATTCGCGGTGGAGGGAATTTCCGAAGCGCTGAGTTTTGAATTAGAACAAATTGGCTGCAAAGTTAAAATCGTTGAGCCGGGAATGATCAATACTGATTTCGGCGGCCGGTCATTTGATTTCAACAATGATGAAAGCCTGGTTGAATACCAGGAATTGATACAAAAACTGTTTGCTGCGATGGAAACATTCACCGCAAATGCCTCTGAGCCGGAAGTGGTAGCGAACGTGATTTATGAAGCGGCGACCGATGGAACGGATCAATTGCGCTATACCGCCGGTGAAGATGCGAAAATGCTGATGGAAAACCGAAAAAAATTCAGTGATGCTGAATTCATTGGTGGACTCAAATCCCAAATAGGACTCTAAACAGGCGAAAGCAGTATGAAGAAACGACTACATGATTGGCTGACCTACGTCCCCGATACTATCGCGCCGGAAAACCGGCGCGCCTATCACATAACGCTAATTGCCACCGGTATCGGCGGACCGCTCCACCTTCTGACGTTGACGCTCTTTGCCCTTTTCGATGTGACACCAATGGTCTATTTCAATATTGGCAGCGTGGCCTTTTATATAGTAATCTTTTTTCTGCTTCGTCAAACAGGTCAGGCGGCATTATACCTGGTTGTGGTTTCGATAGAACTGATCATTCATCAGGTACTGGCCGTTTATTATTTGGGATGGGGCTATGGATTCCAGTATTTTCTTCTGGCCTCTGGTCTTGTTTTCATGGGGCATTTTCGCCGCCCGGTCTTGCCGGCAGTATGCGTTGGTATCAGTCTTGCTGCATTCGCTTGGCTATATTTCTATGGTCAATATCTTTATCAGCCGCACTTGAGTTTGCCGGAGACCGTTCGTATCGGGCTCTATTGGTGGAATACGACTATTTTTGGCCTTATGTTTGCAATTGCCTTTTTCGTCTATGCTCGCACTGCTGCACATATGGAGCGCGAACTGATCGATCAAAATCGGCAGCTGCACGATACCCAGATGATGTTGGTGCAAAGCGAAAAAATGGCTGCTATCGGCAAACTGGCGGCCGGACTTACACATGAAATCAATACGCCTATTGGTGCGATCATTTCCGGAACAGAAACTGGCGCCCGGGCAGTGGAGCGAATCCTCAAAATGCAGGAAACTAAGGACGGGAATGGTAACGATGACCAGCGAACTGCGCGAACCCTTTCTGCACTGGGGCAATCGCTGCAAAGCACTGTAACTGCTGCACAGAGACTGAAGGAAGTTGTTGGACGTCTGAAAGGATTCGTTCGGGTGGACGAAGCAGAGGTGAAAGAGGCGAATTTGCATGAGGGTATCGAAAATACCATTGCACTGCTGCACGATCAGCTCCAAAGCGGGCCAATCGAGATTTACCGGCACTTTAATGAACCTCTCCCGGAAATTCTTTGCCGGCCAGCGGAAATCAACCAGGTCTTTATGCATTTGCTGCAAAACGCTATCGACGCTATCGAAGGACCCGGCACCATTTCCATCACCACGAATCATGATGAAGAAAATGTTCAAGTTGCGATTCAAGATAACGGAAGGGGACTTTCATCAGAAGCCTGCGAAGGACTGTTTGATCCCGGCTTTACAGGCCGTTCGCGCATAAAATTGGGAATGGGATTGCCGATTTCTCATCAAATCGTTACGCATCATCGCGGCGAATTGCAGGTTAAAAGCACCCTTGGAGAAGGGACCACATTCACCATGATTCTGCCGAAGCAGATGACGGATGAATGAAGTTTGAGAGCCGATGAAAACAACATTTCTTGAATCAAACCGGAGATAAAATTTATGCAAGCTACAAAATTTGTCGTAGATGCCGGTTGGCAGCTGATATTGAAAGATGTTGGCGTTAATCCGGCAGATGTGCTGCAACGGGCCCAGCTTCCCGGTGATCTTTTTACGCGAAAAAACGCGGCCCTCAGCACATCGGAGTATTTTCGACTCTGGGAAGGAATGGCAGCAACCTTTAATGATCCGTCTTTCCCGCTTCGCGTAGGGCAGTCGATTTCCGTCGAATCGTTTAATCCGCCCATTTTTGCTGCACTATGTAGTCCGAATCTTAATGTTGCGATGGAGCGATTAAGCCAGTTCAAAAAACTTATTGGCCCATTAACCCTTGCGGTAACCAAAACGGTTGAATCGACGACATTAACACTGGATTGCCTCTATACAGAAAATCCTCTGCCAGATTCTTTGGCAGCAGCTGAATTGGTTTTTCTGGTTAACCTGGTACGCCTGGCGACCCGGGAACAGATAAAACCGTTAGCGGTTACCTCTTCCGCGCCGCTGGCAAATATCACTAGCTATTCGGAATATTTTGGCGTCATGCCCACAGTTGAGGAATATAACACCCTCAGATTTTCCGCAATTGATGCCGACCGGCTTTTTTTAACTGTTAATGACCGTATGTGGGATTTTTTCGAACCCGAATTGCGACAGCGTCTTTCGGAAATAGCAACTGAGGCGGGTTTTGCCGCCCGTGTACGCGGTGCGCTGTTGGAATTGTTACCCAGCGGGCAAAATACAATTGAGGATGTGGCAAAAACCCTGGCCGTCAGCAAACGAACATTGCAGCGCCGTTTGGAAGAGGAATCTACAACTTTTCAGATTGAGCTGAATAAGACCAGGGAAAAATTGGCCCGGCACTACTTATCTAATTCAACATTAACTGGCGCACAAATATCTTTCCTATTGGGGTTTGAAGATCCGAACTCCTTTGTACGTGCATTTCATTCGTGGACAGGTTCAACCCCCAACCAACTTCGGGGGAGTAATAACTCACAGATATTATCCAATTAGAAATCCGAGAGGATTTTGTGCCTTTGAGAAACAAATCATTTGCAAGCGATCGGGTAGGTCACGGGCTTTGCAGCCCGATTCCCCCCTAAGAACCGTGCGT
>CAXHHS010000457.1:0-5999 GCA_964015645.1 uncultured bacterium | reverse complement strand
TACACCAAGAAGCTCGTCGGCAGCGTCAGATGTGTATAAGAGACAGGGATAGCAGTATTTTCCCCGCCCTGGTTTACCCTGCCGCTGACCCCATAGGTCCCGTCTTTAACGAAAATGAAAGACCGGGTGGCCGCATCACCTTCATTGGAATTATCGATGGCAAATTGCAGGCTGGCGTAAGCGGCTGCCTCGCTATCGCCGTCGTTGCTGTCGCTGCCATTGGCCTGGTCTACCCACTTGGTCGTGGGTGTGCCGGGATTGCCGCCACCTTGCTGCTCACCCTCGGCACTTTCGTAAGCGCCGGCGTCGGGATTAGAGCCTGCCGGCTGCGGGCGGGAGTTTCCTTCCGCGTCCTCGTTAACACCGAGATCATCTCCCAATGCAATTGCCGGGCTGCTATCTTGCAAATGGAAATCTTCATTCCCGGCGGAGATGTCTGCAAATTGCGGATCATCAACAACTGTGTTTGCTCCGAAAATGGTAACCGGAACATGATTTGAATTTTGGGTAGAACTGCCTTCGTTAAAAACAAGGTTAAAATCTTCTGCCGGAAGCGAAGCGGTATTGGTAGCAATCGCTGCATGGCTACCATTAGCATACAAAATATTATTCTTGATAACGATATCCGTGCCGGAGCGTTCGCTGCGAATTTCCTCTAACCCGTTGTTATAAAATGTGTTATGGATAGTGGTAATATCTGAGCAACCGGAATCAATATAAAGCCCTTGCTGGTCGCCATTCATAAAGACATTGTTCTCGATCAGCACATCGTCGGTATCCTTTAACCGGATCGCTTCCTGGTGGGTGCTGCCGGACATCACGTTACGGAGGATATTAATATTGTTTGCTGAAGAACCACCCGGAGGCTGAAACCGGATCGGGCGGGAGTCGCTCAAAAAGGCGTTATCCTGAATGGTGATATTGGAGTAAGACGCCTGGGAAAAATTCAAAGCGTCCCCGGTGGAGGTTTCGTTAATGTTTTGAAAGGTATTGTTTTCAAACAGACCGTTGTTTAGATCGGTTTTGAAGACGATGCCTTCTTTACCGCCATCAAAATCGGAATTTTTGAATGTCAAATCATCGGAATTGTATATATGAATATGATCGAAAAGATTACTGGCTTGATCAGAATCAATGTTATCGATAATTACCTCATCGCTATTCTCAATCGACATAGAAATAACATCTCCCCCTTCTGCCGGTTGAATCAACGGATTATGGCCGGAAGCTGCCTGGATGGTCAGGTAATCGAGATTGCGAACCAAAATCGCCACGTTAGCGCTGCCGAGGTTGGTTTGCCCGGTAACGCCATAAGTTCCGTTTTTAACATTGATAATCGAGCGAGTGGAAACATCGCCGCTATTAGAGTTATCAATCGCGAATTGCAAGCTGGCGTAAGCGGTTGCTTCGCTGTCGCCATCATTGCTGTCGCTGCCGCTGGCCTGGTCTACCCATTTTACGGTCGGAGGCCCGCTGCTCCCGGTATCCTGGGTACCTAAAACGCCATGGGCATTGTCGGAAGCAGAGGCAAGGATAACAATTTCATCCGTATAATTCTGCTTGGTGCTGGTAACATCATTTAATGACGTATTGCTCATTAACGTTTGCCGGGAGCCAAATGAAATGGGAGAAAGCGCTGATTCTTTGTATTTAATGCCGCCATTACGATAAACAACCATCAGGTTTTCTTCGGTTTCGTTTAATAAAACAATCGGGCGGGTAGAGTTGTTGTTCCCTTCGATATGATATAATTCATCATCCCAGGTGCCGTTGGGTCGCCGCACGAGAAGGCCGATTTTGGTTTCCCCATTGGTATCATAACCGGTTTTTACTACAGCGTACAGTGTGCCGTCGGAGGCGGCGGCAACATTAATATGGTCATCTGCCATTCCCTGGCCCAGGTTTAAAGCGATGGAACCGCCGGGCACTTCATCCGGCGACCAGGAAGCAGGCGCTGCGCCGTCGGTATGTACCCGGAATCCAAATCGCTCACTGTTTTGACTGGACCACAGCACTCCCACTTTACCGTCAAAGGCAATAACCAGGCAGATATCGGTATCGCCATCCGGGCCGCTGTTCGTAACATTGTTTGTTAAAATAACCGGTGAACTCCAGCTTTGGTATGGCGAATCGCTCCAGCGAACTTCAATGGTGGTATCGGCGTCGCTTGCCAGCCACATCCGATCATTGGAATCAATATCAATTGTTGCGGTTGCCGAATTTGAGTGTAAAGCGACGGAGACCGGCGCCGGGCTGGCAGACCAAAACTGGTACGTTTGCGAAGCAGAAACATATTCCAATGAAACCAGTTCCGATTGAGCGCCGCGAAACAGTAGAACGTGGGTAAAATTTCCAAGCGCTTTGGCGTCTGCATAGGTATCAGTCGCATTGGAGAGGTGCAAAACTTCTGTCCAAACAGTGCCATCCAGCCGCCATAGTTTGGTGCCGGAAGCGTTCGGCAGCACTGCCCACCATTTGCCATCATGCTGCCAGACTTTGGATTGCGGTCGCTCGCCGGTATCGTCGTCTATGGAAACTTGCAGCAAGGGCGTATAAGTAAATTGCGCGCTGGCCGTTCCAAATATTACAATTAGAAAGAAAAATAAAACTCGAGTGCTAAAGCTAAAAAATCCCTTTGGTTGTGTTTTCATATCTCTTCTCCCTGATTATGAAAATGGGTGATTTAGTGGATTTAATTTGAAGTCGTTTGTGTAGATAAAATATTAGGTGGGCTTAAGCGCCTGTGATTTTTTCAAATTATGTTGAAAAAATAGAGTCTGAAGGAGCATAAACACCCTGGAATGCGCAATCCCGGTTGTTCAAGGTCATTCCATTTTTATTACCTGCTTGGATAGCCTTCGGATACATTTCAATGACGATATAGCCATGATGATCAAAATCCATGCCAGGGAGAATTGTTTTTTTTAGTATCGAAAAATGGCGGTATTTTTTTTCTTGTATTATAATGATAGAGTTATCACCAAAATACATTTCCTCGATTTTTTTTGAATAGCATACTCGATAGAACAGTTGTTAACATTTCATTACATCTTTCAAATTACAGAATGGTTTAAGGTAACATTTTATTACTTCTCCCCTTTAAATTATACATTTTTATCGAACAGCCTTTGATCCTTAAATACAAACAAAACAATTGTTTATGAATGGCTCTTAAAGCGTTCTGGCACTTTTGGTATGCTCTTTGTCTTATGTAGAGGCGTAGTAAAAAATGCTCTTAAACTCAAAGTAATTGTTAACCATTAACAGCACAAAACCTCAAGGAAGAGATGAGATGAATCTAAATTGTAATTTCCAGTCACACATAGAAACGGTCGTTGATTTTGATATTCATGGAATCGTCGGCATTCGTTTGATCAACCCCACGGCAAGCGATGAAAAAGCGCTTGCACATCAATTAGGGCTTCCGAAAACAACTCTCAACCGCGAACCGGATATTGTCATTTGCTTTCAGGAAAAACTTCCGATGCTCGGTTTAAAATACCAGGGATTGGATCGCACCGGTTTTACTGATGAAGGGTTTTATGTGCTGGTTAGCAGCCATAAAAAGGTGAAAGTTCGCATTCCGTTTGAGCAAATCGGCGGTCGTTGCGAGATTGTTTGCGAAAACGGTATCAATGCCATTCCGCTGCTTTATCACATTATCAATTTTACGTTTCTCAGCAAAAATTACCTGCCGCTTCACAGTGCAGCATTTGTTTATGAAAACACTGGCATCCTGGTGACGGGATGGGCAACCGGCGGTAAAACCGAAGCATTGCTGGCATTTGCCAATCAAGGCGCGAAGTATGTCGGGGATGAGTGGGTTATTCTTTCTCCGGATAGCAACGAGATGTTTGCGCTTCCCACACCGACATCCATCAAAAAATGGCAATTTCCGTATATTCCAGAATTGCTGGCGGGAACCAACATTAGTACCGCCAAAAGGCTGCTTATTAGCGGTATTCATATTCTGGAAGATATTTATAACGCGTTGTCCTGGGCAAAACTGAAAAATGTATTTCCGGTCAATATGCTTGGTGAGGCGCTGCCGCTGTTGAAAAAACAACAAAAAATTTGGGTCTCGCCGCCAAAATTCTTTAAGGATCAATTTCATGAAGGGAGAGCACCGCTCGATAAGGTGTTCTTAATCGGAATGCACGATCAAACGAATGTGGAAGTGGAAACATGCAACCCGGTTGAAGTAGCCGCTCGCATGATTAGTTCCAATCATTACGAATGGCAGCACTTCTTTGAATAGTACAATGCCTTTAAATTTGCTTTTCCTCATCTCAAAAATGTGTTCCTGGAAAATTGGGAAGAGATTCATCAATCATTGATGTTCAGGGTTATGGAAAATAAGGAAACCTATAAAGTTTTCCGGCCTTATCCCCATGTATCATTTTCGGAATTGTTTGAGCAAATGCAGCCCCACTGCCGCAATGTCGCAAGGGTTAAAACCCTGGCCAAAAACGAGACGTTGCTGGCAGCTTAAACTCGAAATTTAAAACTCGAAACCACAAAACATGAATAGCAAGGAGAGAAGATGTTTACCATTGCATTTATCGGCGGAGACGGAGCCGGTAAAACTACGCTAACAGATAGACTTCGGGCAGATTTCCCCCTGCCATTAAAATATTTATACATGGGAATGAGCACCCGATCCAGCAATTATTCCCTGCCAACCTCTAAGGTCGCGCATTTCCTAAAACTGTATTTCTATAAAAAATCCAACCGGGTTCAATCGAAAGAAGTATCCCAATTTTACGAAGAAAACCGCGGCCCCGATAAACGTGGAAAAATCGGCGCAGCAGCGCGGCTGCTTAACCGGATGGCGGAAGAGTGCTATCGCCAGGTAATCTCCTGGAACTATCAATACCGGGGCAATATCGTTTTATACGACCGGCATTTCATTTTTGATTTTGCACCGAAAGCTAACGACACTAACCCCTTAAAAGACCGGTTTACGGAACGCTTTCATCGTTGGTTTTTGAACCACATTTATCCCCAACCGGATATGTCCTTTTTCCTGGACGCCCCGCCGGAAGTATTATATGCCCGCAAAGGAGAGGCCTCCATCGAATATCTTCAGGCAAAACGAGAAACCTACCTCAACCAGGGTAAAAAGATGACTAATTTTTACCGTATCGACGCGACCCAAACACCGGATGAAGTGTACGAAGAAGTTGTGCAGCACATTATGCACTTCTATTCTGCTAAAAAGACGAAAAGCGCTCTTCCGCAAAAAGAAATCCGCCGGAAAGGAGTGTTGAGCCAATGAAACGTGCAGCAGTGGTCGTATTATCATCTTACCCGGCGGATGTGCGGGTGCGGCGGGAAGCCGAGTCCCTGGTCGATGCAGGATTTAAAGTCGATTTGATTTGTTATAACAAATCTGACCTTCCGAAGCAGGAAACCATTAATGGAGTGAACGTGTTTCGCTTAAAAATGCAGCGCAAACGCGCTTCCAAACTGCGATATTTTTGGGAATACATTTCGTTTACGACCAGGGCGTTGTTTAAACTATCGCATCTCCATTTACAAAATCGTTACGATTTAATCCACGTTCACAATATGCCGGATATCCTGGTCTTTAGCGCTCTTTTGCCGCGATTATTGGGAGCAAAGATTATGCTCGATCTTCACGATCCCACACCGGAAGTTTTTATCGCAAAATATGGGATTCATCCCAATCATCCGATCATAAAAATATTGAAATGGCTGGAGAAAATCTCTATCCGTTTTGCGCACCAGGTAATTACGCCGAATAAGGCTTTTCAAGATGTTTTTATTTCTCGCGGCTGTCCCCGGCAGAAAATCGATATCGTAATGAATACACCGATGGAACACATTTTTAACTCGAATTCCACAAACGAAAACAGCCGGAGTAAGGCGAACAACCGGAAATTTGTTGTCATGTTCCACGGAACAATTGTAAAGCGACACGGCATTTTAACCGCGCTAAAAGCAATGGCAAAATTACGCCCCTGTCTCTTATACAC
>CAXHHS010000456.1:0-6002 GCA_964015645.1 uncultured bacterium | reverse complement strand
ATGTACTTTTCGAAAGGAGACAGGCAATGCAAAAAAGAATTCGTAATGGAAAATTTAGCTCAATATTAACACTTGTTAGCTTCGTTTTGATATTCAGCTTAAACGCGTTCGCGCAAGTTCGCCAAATGCGTGTTGAAGGAGAGGTTTTTCAACTACCGGAACTGGGAGCTATTTTAAACGGTGATGGAGAAACGATCAAATTCTTAATGGTGTTAGGCGCCGAAACGCGCCCCAAAGGGTACGCCGATGTTGATGTCAAGGAAAATGATGAGCTATTGATGTTGAACGGCAACCGCATCAAATCCATAAACGCGTTGAAAGAATTGTACGAAGGATTAGCTGCCGGTGATGAACTGAAGCTGGGCCTGCGCCGTGACAAACAAATGTTTATCGCCGCTTTTCCTAAAATTGATCCAGAAAATGCCCCCAGAATGGTTGTAAGAACTATGGAAGCAGGCAGTGATGGCAGCAGCAGTGAAATTTTTCCAGTGCCCGAACTACAAATTATGCTGGCCGGTGAGGGCGACAAAGTTAAAGTGCAATCATTGCCAATAGACGCTGACAGCCAAATAGAAGGGTTTGATGTCCAGGAAGGCGACATCGTCACTTCATTGAATGGCAAACCAGTTATCTCGGTCAAAGATTTTGAAATACGCTATGGCAGCATCCAGGTTGGCGAGACCATCAAAATGGAAGTACAGCGAGCAGGCAAAACAATTGTCTCAACTTTCGCTAAACCGCAAGCAATGGGGCAAGTGAAGATTAGACAACGATAGTAGTAGGCAGTGGGCAATAGGCTGTAGATAAATTGGGAACAAATAAAAATTCGTGATAGCGAACAAAAAAGAAACACTCAACGACGGATAACAAACAACGAACAATGATCCACAGAGTATAAAATGAGAGAAATTTTTTTAAAATTCACCTTACTAACCTTTTTCATTTCTATCGCGGTCTCTGCCCAATGGGGTACGCCCTTTAACCAGCGCGATGATGAGTACCGGCTTTTGGGGCTAAAACGCGCCAAAAGCCAGTTTGAAGCAGCCCGGTCGGATTTTGAGCGTAACCGCACGCTGTTTTCCCAGGATTTAATTTCCGCCAATGAATTGGAAACCAGCCGCCGGAATTTCGCAGATGCGGAAGTTAATTATCAGCAATCGTTGCTGGCGGTTTTGTTTGAGCAGCAGTATGTAACGGTTGTTAGCGCGGTTAAATACCAGGCAAAAGATGGACGAAAACACGTTCGGTTAAAATTAGCCAACGCCTCCGGCGGCGGTGCGGAATATCAAAAGCTGATCAATATCGATGACGAGTTATTCCGCTCGCTACAGCCGGATATTGTCAACGATATCTATATATCGCTGCTGAATGATGAAAACGCTATTATCAGCCAACCGTACGAAGCAAAAATCGACAAACTGATGTTTGGCAAACCGGAGGTTATCGATTTCGCTCTGCTGCAAGATTTGGATGCCGTGGTCGTCAACCTTGTTTACGGAAACGGTACCCAACGCAGCCCGAAAATTTATTTGCAAAAGGATGCCAGTGTCAACAAAGTTGTGGTACAATCCGAGCAGTTTTCCCAGGAAATCGAATTGGGCCGCTCCGCTTCTTTTGGCCTCACGCTGGAACTCTTTAGCGGGATCAACAACACTTACAAGCTGGAAGTGGTGAATTTGCCAAACCAAATAAACCGTTATTTTACCGATGCCGGTGGGCAGGCACGCCTCAGCCAATTCAAGTTTACCGAATCGACCAACACTCGCAGCGCAGCGCTCCAGGTGTTTTTGCCGGATCGCCCCACCAAAGACGTTGCAATGGATGCGCCAATTCCGTTTTACGTGCTGGTAATTCCGCAGGAGCAGCGCAAGCAATTAGGGAATATTTACGACCGGCGGTGGACGCAACAAGATATTGAAGCGCTCAATGTTGGGTTTGTGCGCCTGGAATTAGTGCCCCGCGGCGTTGGAGAATTGTTGGTAAAAGCGCCGCAGCTTTATTATTCGATTAATGCCGATGAATCTGTCTCTGTCACTCTCGATGTCAAAAACGAAGGATCGCGGCGATTGGATAATATCGAAGTCACCGTTGACCCGCCATTACATTGGCAGCGGGAAGTCGATCCGGCAGTCGTTTCCACGCTGAATATTGGCGAAGAAAAAACGGTTCGCCTGAAGTTAACGCCACCGGAAATCGTCAGCCCCGGAAAATACGAAATCCGCGCTCGAACTACGTCCTTTTCGGAAAACCAGCCGATTAACGGCGAAGATAAAACCATCACCGTCGAAATTCTACCGGAAGCCAATATTTTTGGCACTGCGCTTATCGTCATTCTCATTCTCGGCCTGGTGATTGGTATCGTTGTTTTCGGAATCCGCTTATCACGGCGATAGAATAAAATAAATTCCCCTCCTTACAAAGGAGGGGACAGATTTGCGCAGCAAATCAGGGGTGGTTGAGTGATTATTAACTATTTCGATAACAATACAAATTACACTCAATCACCCCTGCCCCGCTTCCTGCCTTTGGCAGGCGCTGCGCGCCCCCTCCTCTGTAAGTAGGGGAATTAAAAAAATCAGGAGAATTTGGAATGCAAAATCCGAATCAAAATGAATCAAACAACCAGCCGCCGATGCTGGAAGCAAAGAACCTGACCAAACGCTATGAAGACGGTGTGCTGGCGCTCGATAATTTATCATTGGCGGTTTATCCTGGCCAAATTTACGCTATGCTGGGTGGCAACGGTGCCGGCAAAACCACGACCATCAACCTCTTCCTTAATTTTATCGATCCGACGGAAGGCGAAGCGGTAGTAGATGATATTATCACTCATAAGGAGCCGCTAAAAGCGAAAGGTAAAATTGCCTTCGTATCCGAAAATGTGTTTCTCTATCCCAATTTTACCGCGCTCCAAAACCTGGAATATTTCTCCCGGCTCGGCGGCAATCATCATTACACTCAAGATGATTTCCGTAAAGTATTGTTACGTGTGGGTTTACAGGAAGAAGCACACGACAAACGACTGCGAGATTTTTCGAAAGGGATGCGCCAAAAAAGCGGCATTGCCATCGCAATTTTGAAAAACGCCCCGGCGATTTTATTGGATGAACCAACCTCCGGCCTCGATCCGAAAGCCGGGCTGGAATTCATCAAACTGCTTCAGGAATTACGCGATGAAGGCAAAGCGATTTTGATGTCCACCCACGATATTTTCCGCGCCAAGCAAATTGCTGATGTTGTTGGCATTATGAAGGAAGGACAGCTCATCGCCGAAAAATGCAAAACCGATTTAGAGGATGAAGATTTGGAGAAAATATACGTTGAGTATATGGTTGGGGATATGGAGCTGGTTGCCTAATCTTTGTTGGTTGTTAGTTGTCCGTCGCCCGTTGACGTTCACGCAATCGAGTTTATCCTGAGCTTGTCGAAGGGCATCACACAACACGGATCGAAAATCATCTTGTATATAACGTGAGGTTAAAATGTTAAAACTCATCATCGAAAAAGAACTCCGCGAAATGATCGGTTCGACCAAATTTGCAATTACATTCGGGGTTTGCGCGCTGTTAATCATTTTGGCGTTTTACGTGGGCGCGCGCAATTACCAGGTTAGCCGGGCGCAGTACGAGGCCGCTATCGCGGAAAATTTTCGCCAAATGGAAGGCATTACCGATTGGTTAATGGTGGAACATCAAATATTTTTACCACCGCACCCGGTTGCCACCCTGGTTACCGGAATTTCCAATGATATTGGCCGCAACATCCAAATGTATGGGCAGGGTGAGCTTGCCGCGGAAGATAGCCGCTTTAACGATGATCCGATTTTCGCGGTATTTCGCTTTCTCGATCTCGATTTTATATTTCAAATTGTGCTGTCTCTTTTCGCGATTCTATTTGCTTACAACGCCATCAATGGCGAAAAAGAACAGGGTACGCTTCGGTTAACATTCGCTAACGCTGTGCCGAAAGACAGTTACATCCTGGGCAAAATTTGCGGGTCGTTTATCGCATTGGCGGTTCCGTTGTTGATTCCGATTCTCCTGGGCTGCCTGCTGTTACCGCTAATGGATATACCAATGGGCGCGACAGATTGGGCAAAATTAGCGCTGATTATTGTTTCCGGGATGCTGTATTTCGGGCTTTTTCTCACATTATCGGTTTGGATTTCCGCTATCACCCATCGCTCATCCAACTCATTTTTATTGATGTTGATTATTTGGCTCTTCGCCGTTCTCATTATTCCCCGCAGCGCGGTGCTTATTGCCGGAAGAGCGGTTGATGTGCTTTCCGTTGACGAAATCGCTACTCAAAAAAGCAAGTTGAATGCCCAATTATGGAGTGAAGACCGCCAGAAACTCAGCAATTATCGCCCGGCGGAAGAAAATAAAGAGGATACCGAAAAAATGCTGTCATCCTTCCAGCAGTTTATGCAGGGACTGGGTGAAGAGCGTAATCAAAAATTGCAAGAGCTTGGCGGGCGCTTGCATGAACAACGCCGGAATGATCAAACACAGCAGGAGCGATTGGCTTTTTGGCTCGCGCGATTATCACCGACCGCGGCGTTTTCTTTAGCCTCAATGAATTTAGCTGGCACATCGATTGAAATGAAACAGCATTATCTCAACTCCGCCAATCTCTACCAGCAAACCTATGCCAATTTTATCAAAGAAAAGACCGGCGGTGTATTGCGAGACGGCGGAATGGTGTTTCGCCGCATCGGGGGCGAAGAGAATCAACCGCCACCGATTAATCCGCATGAGATTCCGGCGTTCAACCACCAGCAGCCGGTTCTTGGCGAAGCGGTAAATGCCGCGGTTGTCGATATGGGGCTGCTGTTGTTTTTCAACATTATCTTTTTTGCCGGGGCCTTTGTTTCATTTATGCGATATGATGTGCGGTGAGCATCGAGTGCAACCTCCATTTCTCAATAGGAGCTTCTATGTTAAACATTCTAATTCAAAAAGAACTAAAATCCATCATTTCCAGCCCGAAGTTTACCGCAACATTTGGCACTTCCACGGTTTTGATTTTATTGAGCATTTTTATCGGGTTGCAAGAATACCGGGCATCCGTAAACCAGTATGAAACAGCTAACCAATTGCTGCAACAAGAAATGTCAGCGACCGCATCCTGGATGGGAATTAATAACCGCGTATTTCGCCAGCCGGATCCGATGCAGATCTTTGCCTCCGGGGTGAATTATGACATTGGTCGATTTTCAGACATCAGCGCCTGGCAGGAAATTAAACTCCGCAGCAGCAGCTATTCCGATGATCCGGTTTTCGCCGTTTTCCGCTTTATCGACTTTGCCTTCATTGTCCAGATTGTACTGTCTTTGTTAGCAATTTTGTTTACGTACGACGCCATTAACGGCGAGCGAGAGCGCGGCACGCTAAAACTAACCTTCGCCAACCCGGTGCCGCGAGCACAGTACATTCTGGGCAAATTTATCGGATCCTGGTTAGGATTGGTTGTTCCGATTTTAATTCCGATACTGCTTGGTTTGCTGCTAACGCTGGTTTACCGGATTCCATTTACGAGCGAGCATTGGGCAAAAATTTTAACCCTGGTAGGTATTTCAATTCTCTTTTTCACCTTTTTTATCGCATTCGGGTTGCTGGTGTCTGCTTTAACGCGGTCTTCGGCGACATCTTTTTTGATCCTTTTGGTAGCCTGGGTAACACTGGTGCTTATCATTCCCCGGGCCAGCGTGATGCTTGCCGGGCAATTCGTTGCAGTGCCCAGTGTAGCGGAAATTGAAAGCAAACGGGCCAAATACGAGCAGGAACGTTGGGAGCAATCCGGGCAGGCGATGGAAAAACGCTTTTCCGAACGCAACGCAGCCATGCAAGGCATGACGAAGGAAGAACGTGAGGCGTACGAAGATGAAAA
Organism: uncultured bacterium; assembly: GCA_964015645.1. Lineage (GTDB taxonomy): Bacteria > Calditrichota > Calditrichia > RBG-13-44-9 > J075 > CAXHHS01. The sequence goes on along the minus strand of CAXHHS010000456.1, from coordinate 110 downwards.
TCTATGGAACTGGATGCAGGAAGAGGATGCCGAGCGCAAAAAAGTGCAGCAAGACATTACCGAATATCATCGTAAATTGCAAGAAGATTTGCGCAATCGCCGTGCTGAAC
>CAXHHS010000455.1:0-6026 GCA_964015645.1 uncultured bacterium | reverse complement strand
ACATTTTGATGTTTGGATATCAATGGCTGATACTAAGCTCTGCATGATTACAACACGCCATTCCCCCGTTGATCCGAGAATATTTGAAAAAGAAGCCCGATCTTTAAAAAATTTGGGGTATGAGGTAGATATTGTTGTCCCCCAAGAAGAACTTCCGGATAATACTTATGGCATCAATTTCTTAACTTTTGATAAAGCGCCTGGTCTTTTTCGAAAAATCAGCACTCTTATTCGAACGTTCCAACAAAGCAAATCTTCTCAGGCTCAAATATATCACTGTCACGAAATAGACGCCTCTCTTTTTATAGGTTACTTGCTTAAAAAAAGGATGAAGAGTCAGAATGTCAAGTTGATTTTCGATTGCCATGAGTTTTGGTTAGGATATTTCAAATCGTGCGTGCCTAAATTTTTTCGCTGGTTGTTTCATTTATTCTTTGTTTTATATGAAAAAGTGATTATTAAACATTGCGACGCAATCATAACAGCAAATTCAATAGAACGTGGTTATTACCAAATACTTTTTCCAACTAAAGAAATACAAATCATCTACAACACTCCACATTTTTCAGAAATAGCTTCCTCCAAACCATCTCAAATAGATTTTGATCTGTGCTTCGAAGGTGTGATGAATCTAGTTCGGGGAGAAAAAATTTTATTCGAACTCATTAAACATCTAAAAAAAAATTATAAAGATATTAAGCTTCTAATTTTAGGTGCTATTCAAAAGGGTGAATCTTACGAATGGGCTAAATCTTTTATTGCAGAGAATAGTTTGGAAGAAAATATTATTATTACCGGTTGGCAGCCATATAACGCGCTCTATTCTTTTCATACCAGGTCGAAAATAGGCATTTATTTATATCAGCATACACCCAATAATTTGTTAGCGGGGCCTCCCAATAAGCTATTTAATTATATGAAGGCAGGTATTCCGATTATTGCCAGTAATTTACCGGAAACCTCCAATATCTTAAACGAAATTGAGTGTGGAATATCCGTAGACCCAACCAACTTTCAGGAAATCGAAAAAGCAATACTTTTGTTACTGAAAAACCCCGAAATAAGTAAGAAGATGGGTGAAAAAGGATTGCAGGCATTCAAAGAAAAGTATAACTGGAAAGTGGAAGAGAAAAAACTACAATCTATTTATGAGAAAATCCTGATCGATTCGAACTATCATCCATAAAATCATGGCCGAAAAAATAAAAATTGCTATTTGCAGTACGGTTCATTCACACGATGATCCAAGAGTTTTTCACCGCCAGGCAAATACATTGGCTGAATGTTATCATGTAACATTATTTATATGCGCCCCTTTTGCCAAAAAAGAGATCAAAAATAATTTTGTCATTATCGGGTTACCTGTTTGGAAGAAAAAATCGGATCGTATAAAAAATATTATCTTGTTAGTAAGGCATCTTTTGAAAATAGATGCCCAACTTTATATTTTTCATGATCCTGAATTGCTTATTTTGTTCCCTTTTGTAAAATGGATAAAACGCGGAAAGATTATTTATGATATACATGAGAATTACCGGGAATTCATACAAGGCAAATTATGGATTCCCCCTGGCTTTAGAAAAGTGCTTTCCCTGATTTACTCTACTATAGAAAGGGTTGGCATATATTTTTCAGATATGATTTGGTTTCCGGTAGAAGATGTAGTTCGCCACTTGCAAAATGGAATCGGAACAAAAAAACTTTTAGTACGCAATCTTCCAGAAATAAATAAATTTAAAGAGTTGAACTTACAAAATTGTAACTCTAATAACCAAATCGTTTATATTGGAAGTATGGATTCCGATAGAGGAATTGGAGAACTTATTCAAACTTTCTCAATTTTTTTAACTGATTATCCGCAATATACGCTTGTTTTGGCCGGCCCGTTTTATACGGAAAAGTATGAAGAGGAAATCAAAAAACTAATTCAATCGCTTAATTTATCGACAAAGGTTCAATTATTAAATCGAGTTCCTTACGAACGGATTCCAAACATATTATCAGAATCAAAAGTTGGGATGCTGACATTACCGCCAATGCCGAATTATATTCACAGCCTGCCAAACAAACTATTTGAGTACATGGCAATGGGATTACCAATAATTGCTTCCGATTTTAAGAATTTTCAAGATATTATAGAGCCAGCAAAATGCGGCGTTTGTGTAAATCCTAACGATATAAGGGAGGTAGTTAAAGCGATGAAACTTCTTGTTGAAGATGAAGAGCGTCGCAGAAAAATGGGTTTAAATGGCCGAAAAATGGTCGAGCTAGAATATAATTGGGAAAGGGAAGGAGCCAAGATGGTAGATGCTATTAAGGAATTAGGTATAAGATAACTTAAAAATGAAGATCCTCTTCCTCACATCCCGCTTACCGTTTCCACCTGTTGGCGGCGACAAGCTTCGAACATTTAATTTTATTAAACACTTAAATAAAAACCATCATCTTACCTTGTTGTCATTTATTGAAAATGAAGAAGAGTTAAATGAACTTTCTGAATTTGAACAATATTACAATAAAATAATTACCATTAAACTTCCCAAACTCGAATCATACAAAAACTGCTTAATAGGATTGTTCTCTTCCAAACCGCTTCAAATTCACTATTACACTTCAGACAGCATGGAAGCAGCGGTAAAACGAGAGCTTGAAAACGGATATGATGTTATTTTTTGCCATCTAATTCGTATGGCGCAATATTTACCGAATAACAGAAACATCAAAAAAATTGTAGATTTTACCGATGCGATTTCGTTGAATTATATTCGAAGCAAAAAATATCGTAAAGGCTTATTTTCTATCATCAATTATATTGAATCGAAGCGAGTATTAAAATACGAATTAGCAACGATTGATCACGCGGACACTTCGATCTTTATCTCCCAAATCGATGCGGATTTTTTGCGGACTGATAAGAATAGCAAAAAAATTAAAGTCATTGCTAATGGCGTAGATTTCGAGAAATTCCAATTCTACAACGAGGGATTTGATGAAAACCAGGTGACCTTTGTTGGTAATATGCGAACCTTTCCAAACACGGATGCAGTTTTATATTTTACCCAAGAAGTTTTTCCTATCTTGAGAAAAGTCAATCCGAAAATCAAATTTTACGTTGTCGGTACAGAGCCAAACCGGGAAGTGCTAAACCTGCATGATGGAGAGAACGTAATTGTTACCGGATTTGTAGATTCCGTTATTCCTTACATAACAAATTCCGCAGTACTGGTTGCGCCAATGCGAGTTGGTGCCGGCGTTCAGAACAAAATTTTGGAATCAATGGCATTGGGAACCCCGGTAGTAACTACGACTATCGGCGCAGAAGGACTTGAAAAAAGCCAGCTTACCGTTGCCGATTCTCCGGCTGAAATCTCTCAAAAAATTTTAGAGTTAATGAAAGATAAGAATTTGAGAAAACAAAAAGCTATTTTCGGAAGAAAGTATATTGAAAAAAAATTTCATTGGGAGGTAGTTCTACAAAATTTAGATAAAACGATTAAGCCTTAAAAGAGCCTTTACTTATTTGGCTTGGCTAATAAATACTTTATTTATTACATGTGATTTTACCTTTCTTGCTTCGATCTTACCATCAAATTTATTTTTACTGGATTATCCCCTCCGAAGATTTATATTAAGAGCTTTTCCAAAGAGCATCATTGAAACCGCTTGATTTTTCAACATATATTAAAATCCACGAGGCCAGCTATGAAAGTCCCTTTTCTTGACCTAAAAGCCCAATACCAATCCATTCGTTCAGAAATTTTACCGGCATTGGAAGCCGTTTGTGAAAACGCCAGTTTTATACTGGGGCCGTTTGTAAAAGAATTTGAAGACGCATTTGCCAATTTTGTCGGCGTAAAACATGCCATTGGTGTTAATAATGGAACCACTGCCGATGAGATTACCATCCGCGCATTAATAAAACCGGGTGATGAGGTAATTACGCCGCCCAATACCTTTATCGCTACCACGGAAGCGATTACCGCTGCCGGCGGCAAAGTGGTGTTTGTAGATATTGATGAAGATAGCTACAACATCGACCCGAATAAAATAGAAGCGGCGATTACCCCTAAAACTCGCGTCATCCTTCCGATCCATTTGTATGGCCAGCCAGCGGATATGGACCCGATTATGGAAATCGCCAAACGTCACAATTTATACGTGATTGAAGATGCCGCTCAAGCACATTATGCGGAATACAAAGGCAAAATCGCCGGTAGTATTGCCGATGCAGCAGCATTCTCTTTTTATCCCGGGAAAAACCTCGGCGCTTATGGCGAAGCCGGTGCTGTTACCACAAATTCTGATGAAATCGCGGACTTTATCCGGCTCTACCGCGACCATGGCTCGGTGAAAAAATATGTTCATGAAATTGAAGGCCACAATATGCGCATGGAAGGTTTCCAGGGAGCGGTGCTCAATATCAAACTAAAACATCTACCCAATTGGATAGAAGGCCGCCGCCGCAATGCCGCCTATTACGATGCGTTGTTTAAAGATGTGCCCGGCGTTATCGCCCCCAAAGAAATGCCGTACGCTAAACATGTATATCATCTCTACGTTATCCGCGTTAAAAATCGTGAAGGATTGCAAGCCTTTTTAAGTGATAAAGGTATTGCCAGTGGATTTCACTACAAATACCCATTACACTTGCAAAAAGCCTACGAATACCTGGGCTACAAAAAGGATGATTTTCCGGTAACTGAGAAAGTAATGGAAGAAATTATCTCCCTGCCAATGTACCCGGAATTAACGAAAGAAAAGATTGAGCATGTAGTAGAAGCAGTTAAAGAATTTCTGGCAAAGGGTTGAAAGATTGGATGGTCAAATGGTTGGATAGTTATTTGTGATCTTTGCAAAAACCATCAAACCATCCGGCCATTCAACTATTTACTTCTTATAAAACTTTTCAAAGACTATTCACAAACTAACCTTTTGGAGGAGGAAAGAATGGTAAACGTCGGTGTTATTGGAATCGGTTATTGGGGGCCGAATATGGTGCGGAATTTTGTCGCCAATCCCAAAACGAATGTGTTGTATTGCTCCGATTTAAGAAAAGAACGCCTGAATTTTGTAACCTCGCTTTATCCCAAAGTAAAAACAACTGCGGATTATAATGAAATCATCAAAGACCCGGCGGTGGATGCTGTGGTGATTTGCACACCGGTATTCACCCATTACGAAATTGCTCGCAACGCGTTGAAATCTGAAAAACATGTGTTAATCGAAAAACCGATGACCTCTACCACCGCAGAAGCGGAAGAGCTGATCAATTTAGCAGAGCAAAAGAACTTAAAGATTATGGTTGATCACACTTTTCTCTACACCGGAGCCGTCATCAAAATTAAGGATTTGATTGATAGCGGGAAAGTGGGCAATCTCTATTATTTTAATTCTGTGCGCGTTAACCTGGGGTTGTTTCAGCACGATGTAAATGTTATTTGGGATTTAGCTCCGCATGATATTTCGATTATGGATTTTGTAATTCCCCATCATGCGGAGGCTGTTGTTGCGACCGGGGCAGATCATGTTGGGAATGGATTGGAGGATGTTGCTTATCTAACGGTTTATTATCCCGACAATATTATTTCTCACATTCACGTTAACTGGTTGTCCCCGGTTAAAATTCGGCAGACGCTGATCGGCGGCACCAAAAAGATGGTCGTTTGGGATGATAATGATCCCAGCGAAAAAATTAAAATTTATGATAAAGGGATCGAAGTCATCAAAACTGCCGACCAGGTTTACGACACCCTGATCCAATACCGCACCGGTGATATGCACTGCCCAAAAGTACCGCAAACTGAAGCGCTCGCCCTGGAAGTCGATGAATTTGCAGAATGTATCTTAAACGATGCGAAATCAATATCTGATGGCCAATTGGGGTATGACGTAGTGCAAATTTTGGAAGCATCGGAAAAATCGATCAAAAATCGTGGAATGGAAGTTAAGCTAACGTAATCGCGTTTGACAGTGTATAAAAAATAGAGCGTGGTGCGTAGCGATGCAGCCTAAATGAGGATACTGGA
>CAXHHS010000454.1:0-6030 GCA_964015645.1 uncultured bacterium | reverse complement strand
GCCGTTGCCGATTCGTTGATCGAGGCGGAAAACCAGCACCTTGCGAATTTTATCCAACGTCGGCGGCGCTTTTTCGTTACGCGGTAAAATCCACAGGAGTAGCTTTTTAAGCCCGCTTTTAAAGCCGATTTCCAGTTTTTTGAGAGCTTGCTTAAACATGGCGGGGGAATATAAACCAAGGGCTTATCGTTGTCAATTTGATAAATCGAATGCTTCATTATTCGGCTTAGTTTTGTATATTAAGATTTGGCCTACGAAACACTCTAAATGCACGAAATGATTTATAAAATAATTTTCGGGTTTTTTGAGTATTTCGTAGGCTTCTTTTAAAGCGTAAGGAATCATGAAGCATGGAAAACATTCAACCGGACAAACTGCAACTCATTTTTTTCTATCTCGCCGGGTTTTTGATTTCGCGATTGATCATCAAAGTAAAATTGCCGCAGCGGATTGTCTTCTTTTTTATTGGAGAAAAACATCTTTCCTTTTCGAAAATTATCCTAAACCTGGTCGCCATTTCAGCGTTTTTATCTTTTTTTATTCCGAATGTCATTACAGTGTTAACGCTCATTCCAATTCTGGAGTTATTGCGACAATCGTATGAAAAAACCGAGCTTAAAACCGGCGCTATTCCAACAATGCTGGCGTTGTCGGCAATTTACGGCGCAAATATCGGCGGGATCGGCTCAATTACCGCCACGCCGGCGAATGGCATTTTAGCAGCCTTTGTCGAAGCGCAAGCCGTCGCCGGTAGGGAGTTTATTACATTCGCTTCCTGGTTGGTTTGGGGAATTCCACTTGTCATCTGCTTTGTGTTTTTAGCCTGGTTCGTTTTAATGCTTGTTTTTCGCCCCTGGCGATTTGGTAAAACCGAGATTGCACTTCCATTTAGCCTGGAAACAGTACGCCATCCCGCGCAGAAATTAACGATTATTACTACCGTGGGATTTTTCCTCCTGTCATTAGCATTATCAGCGTTAATAATGCGGTTTCCGAATTACGGAATTTCCATTCTGATTGTCACTGCTGTGCTAACAGTGTTTTTAGTCGTTTTTCTGTTTCTAATACCTTTAAGGATCGACCCGGATTCTCCCCAAAAATTCCCGCTATTAGCGATCAAAGATTGCTACAGCGATTTACCGATGCGCGGATTTGCCTTCGTCGGGATTGCAGTTGCGCTTGCCGGAATTGTGTATTTATTTAACCTGGATCGCTTCTTAGGCGGTTGGGTTTCGCAGTTGATCCCGCAGGGCGCTTCGTTCTACATTTTTCTGTTGATTTTGGCGCTGTTTACCTCTTTTGCCACGGAAATTTTTAGCAACACCGCTGTTCAATTAAGCCTGTTTTTGATTATGCTACCGGCATCAGAAGCGTTGGGATTTTCGGCGCTACCGGCATTGATTATCGTGACACTTTCCTCCACATCGGCGTTTATGAGTCCGATCGCCACCGGGGTAAACGGACTTGCTTTCGGCGGCGTTAAAAACGTATCTTTCAAGCAAATGCTAATTGCCGGTTTTTTTATGAATATTGCCGGTGCTCTATTGCTCTCGAATTGGATACTGTATGTGGTAAGCTGGGTTGCCGGGATTTTCCATTAGGGAACCGTAACTTTTCTTACATCGTTGATGATGCTGGGATTGATATACTCATTAATAGAACGCGGATTAAACGGATGACACAGATATACACGGATTTTTTAAAGGATAAATCTTATGTTTAAATATGGCAAAATCACGGTTGGATTTTTATTGTTGGTTTTCCTTTCGGCTACTACGCAGGATTCCCCAAAATTTTCTCCAAAACTACAGCGGTTTATTGGTGCTCAGCCGGTATCCGAGTCAATTTCGGCGTGGATTTTTTTGGCGGATAAAGGGAAGTCCCTTTCCAAAAAGTTGCATTCGGCAGAGGAAACTTTAACACCAAACGCGTACCAGCGCCGCTTGCGGAATCGTGGGTTGTATAACCTGGTAGACGAATTTGATATTCCGGTAAACGGCGACTACTTTCGGGAAATTCAACAGCGAGTTTTGAAAGTTCGCCACAAATCCCGCTGGTTAAATGCCGTTTCTGTGGAAGCAACCGCAGGAATGCTGACCGGCATTGCAGCCTTGCCGTTTGTCGCAAAAATTGATCTCGTTTTTAAAACGAATCTACCGGCGCCGGCACCGCTTGAAGAAATATCTTTCCCTGGTAAACAATCGCTAAATAAAAGTTTTACATTGGATTACGGCGAATCGTTCACCCAAAACAATATGATTAATGTACCGTTGCTGCACGATTCCGGCCTTAGCGGTGAAGGCGTTATCATCGCCATGTTAGACGCCGGGTTTAACAATTTACAGCACGAGGCGCTCGATCATTTGGATATTTTAGCGACCCGGGATTTTGTAAATAATGACGCAAATGTTGATGATGAACCGGGACAGGCCGGAAGCGGAAGTCATGGCACGTACACGCTTTCCGTAATCGGCGGGTTTCAGGAAGGCCGGTTGATCGGCCCGGCCTACGGGGCAACTTTTATTTTGGCAAAAACCGAAAACACTGCTTCCGAACGCAATGTGGAAGAAGATAATTGGATTGCCGCCGCAGAATGGGCAGATAGCCTGGGCGCAGACATCATTAGCAGTTCCGTGGGATATAGCGACTTTGATAGCGGCCAAAGAAGCTACACGCCGGAGAACATGGATGGCCAAACAGCCATTGTTACCATCGGTGCAGAGCTTGCCGCCAGCCGGGGGATTTTAGTCGTCAACTCCGCCGGCAACGAGGGCAGTAATGTTTCGCCCGGTGGAAATACATTGGTCGCGCCGGGCGACGGTGCAAATGTGCTAACCGTCGGGGCCGTTGGCAGCACTGGTCTTCGGGCAAGTTTTAGTTCCATTGGCCCCACGGCAGATGGCAGAATTAAACCGGATGTTGCAGCAATGGGAGCTGCGGTGTTTATGGCCAGCGCATCCAACACAAGCAATTATATAACCCGCAATGGCACGTCTTTCTCCTGCCCGCTTACTGCCGGTTCCGCCGCCTTAATTTTGGAAGCCAATCCCGGCAGCACCAATCAACAAATTATAAGCGCATTAAAAGAAACCGCCAATAATGCCCAAAACCCGGATAATTTTTTAGGCTGGGGAATTATTGATGCAATAGCAGCATCGAACCTTATCGGCAGTGGGAGCATTTTACCACCGGTTAGCGATGAGCTTGAAGTACTGCAAAACTTTCCCAATCCATTCAACGGTTCTACAACATTTCAATATAGTTTGCCACAGCCCGGCAATGTAAAGGCCGCGGTTTATAACATCCGGGGGCAGAAAGTGCAAACGTTGCTGAATCGTTTTCAAAGCTCGGGAACGAGAACAATGATCTGGAACCCGGAAAATATCTCTTCTGGCATTTATATTATCGTGGTAGCTGCCAATGGAAAAGTAGCGGGACAGAAAGTGGTTTATGTGCGATAGCAAGCATTTACGATAAACATACCATCCCGAAGCACCGCACAAGCGTTACCCTTATCGTTTTTGCAAAGGAAAGTAGATGAATTCCCCGTCTTACAAATCAGGGGTGTTGAAGACGCTGGCATCGTCAACCACCCCTGCATCGTTCGCTGTACGCTTTACGACGCTGTCCCCTCCTTTCTAAGCTACTCTCTGCACACAAATCCAGCAGGAGGGAAAAGCGCCAGTTTTTCTTCGAACTCATCCCCCAAACCCCCTTCTCTTGCAAAGAGAAGGGGGCTTTTCTCCCCTCTCTTTGCAAGAGAGGGGCCGGGGGGTGAGTTAATTTGGGTGCTCTCAGCCTCGGAATTCTCCTTTTCCGACTTGTGTGCAGAGAGTAGCCTTTCTAAGGCGGGGAATTTTTCCGCTATTCCCCCGGTACTAAATCCCCAATAATTCTTTCACATATCTAGGCGCAGGTGAACCAAAAGAGAGCATTGCGTCGTGCATTTTTTGCATAACGGCGTTGCTGCCATGTTTGGTTTCGTAGCCTTTGCGCAAATCGTTAATTTCCGAATTGCCCACGTAATAAGTAGAAAGTTGGGTGGACGTTAAACAAGCGCGACGCCATTTTCCGGCGGCTTCTCCTTCTTCCTGAAAACCTTCGTTCATCATCAAATCCATTGCTTGCTGTTCGGTCATGCCCGCGGTATGGATTTTTTGATCGATGATGGCGTTGATAATCAAGCGCAGGCGCATTTTTAACTGCTGCATCTTTACCTGCGGGCCGCCGTAGCCTTTTTCCGCCATCAATTGTTCGGCATACGTTGCCCAACCTTCGATAAACGTGCCGCTCTGGAAAATCGACCGTATGCTGGTGGGAGCCTTGAATTTATTAGAAAGAGCCAGCTGCAAATAGTGGCCGGGCACGGCTTCGTGAATGGTAAGATTATCTAACATGTAGTTGTTGTATTCCCTAAAAAACGAGGTAACTCGCTCCGGCGTCCAATTTTCCGGGGTTGGAGAGATGGCGTAAAAGGTTTCGCCCTTCTCTTCCAGCGGGCCGGGAGAATCGCAGTACGCCACAGCAACCCCGCGCTGAAATTCCGGCATCACAATAATCTTTACCGGCTCATTAGGAATCGTTACCAATTTATGCTCCGCCGTAAATTCCGTCGCAGTTTGCAGCTTTTCTTCGGCTAAGGCGACAATCGTTTCATTATCCGGGCGATCCTCCGCTAATTTATCCAGCACTGCTTTGATCACCTGCTTTTTATCGTCCGTGGCGTCGGTACCAAAATACTGTTTATATAATTCCTGTGCGGTTTGGTGCATAACGTTTTGGGTTTCGCGCAAATCAGCCTCCGCTCGTTGGAGAATTTCTTCTTTGCTGAAATCCGACTCCAGGGTGAATTTTAGTTTTTGGCGATATTTTTCATCTCCCAGGCGAAAGTCGCCATCGGAGCGGGGCAACAGGTCTTCTTCCAGCCATTTCCCGTATGCTTCCAACGCGGCTACCGCTTGTTCCCGAACCGGTTGGAATTCATCCTTTAATTCCGGCACTTCATCCAAAAATCGATCGAGTTCGCTTTCGATCATATTGATATTGCCTTTGTTTTGGAGAATCGCAGTTTCGGTATGGATTTTTGGAGGATTTTTGAGATTCTTTTTCGCATGTTCCAGCACTTCCGGGATGCCCTTTAAGCGTTCTTTTAAATTCAGCAAACGCTCCTTCAGCGGCGCAAAATCGCGGGCGATTAAACCGTAAACAGCCCCGCCAATGTTATATACGCGGGGATTCCATTCATATTCCCGGAGCACTTCGTATTGAAACAACATTGCTTCCAGGTTGTGGGCTAAAATTTGATAATCAATTCGATTGGCCTCATTCAACCCGGTTGCATCAATCGTTTTTAGCGAATCGCGGTAGGAATGCAGCAGCGTTTTACCTTTTTCCACACTATCCAGGCTGTAATCACCCAGGCGGTGGTCGTAGCGATGGTCGCCGAGGCCGGTAGCCCATTCGGGATGCATCTCCAAAAATGCTTCGATGAATTGATTGGCGAGTTTTTCAAACCGGGTATCTTCCGCCGGTGCTTGAGAACAGGCGGCTAACAGAACCGTTACAAAAATGGTGAATAGTGATTTCATTTTTTCCTCCGAATTGGGTTTATTGGTTAATCATCTTAACTCGACAATGTGAAATAAATTTTCACTACGCCCCTTCAGGGCTGCTAACATACTGTTTTTATTAACCCGGCGCTTCGCACCGGGCTATAATATTTCGCTCTTTCAGAGCTATGGTATTTCAGCCCTGCCACGTAAGTGGTCACTATGTGAGAGGGCGTTGTAATACAGCCCGGTGCAAAGCGCCGGGAAATAAAAGCATAAATCAATCAAAAGCTCTGAAAGAGCGAGATAACGATTTTAATTAATATGAGAGCATTCGGTAATTACCTATTTTGTGTAACCCTTTTCGCACAGCGACCACTTACGTGGCAGGGTAAAATTATGCCTGGTATCTCTTCCCCAGGGTGTTACCCTGGGCTTTGGTCTAAAACTGCTTCGCAGTAAAAAACGAACGCCAACGGCG
>CAXHHS010000453.1:0-6040 GCA_964015645.1 uncultured bacterium | reverse complement strand
GGATTGCGTTAATTTGATCTTCGAAATCCTGGGGAACGCCGCCGTAGCCCAGGTCGCCATTGTGAACCAGCGCTTCTGCGCCTTCATTTAAGGCCAGGGTTAAAACCGCTGCGGCATCTTCGTTTACATCGGTATCCCCGACAAAAGCAACCTTGAAATTTACCGGGGTAACCTCCGGCGGCGTTTCGGAAAAATTTGCGGTTACGAATTTATCGGAATCCATAATGAGGGTCGTCGGGGTTTCCGATCCGCCAAGGTCGCCGCCCCAGCCATCAAATTGCCAACCCAAATCCGGCATGGCGGTTAGCGTAACTTCCGTTCCTGCGGAGTAAGTTCCACCGGGGGGATTTAACACCACCGTGCCATTGCCATTGGGTATAACGGTTAGCGTATAGGTAGGGACTTCAACAAATGTGGCAGTGATATTCTTATCGGAGTCGATGATAATGATGAGCGGGTTATCGCTGCTCATAACATCACCGCTCCACTCGCTGAATGCCCAACCGAGATCGCCGGTAGCGGTTAATTCTACCTGCTGTCCCTCGTAGTAGGTTCCGCCGGGCGGGTCGAGTGTAACGGTTCCGTTGCCAATGATGGTGGTGTTGATTGTATAAGTGGGGAGTTCGTTGAAAGTCGCCGTTACGTTTTTATCGCTATCCATCAGGATTGTTGTGGTCGTCATCGTGCCACCCAGGTCGCCGCTCCACCCGGTAAACTCCCAGCCGGGATCCGCTGTTGCTGTCAGCATAACGGTAGTGCCTTCCTGGTAGATTCCGCCGGGCGGGTCGAGCGTGACGGTTCCATTACCCACGATGGTTACATCCAAAGAATAAACCGGGCCAGTTGGTGCCGGTTTTAGTTCAACCCCCACAACCGCCCAATCCACATTGCTGCTGAATGTTCCATCGAGGGTTGTTGATGAAGGCGAGGAAATAATTTTATCAACCAGGGCAATGCTGGCGGCGCTCCCACCGGACCCGGCCCTGGCTTCCAACTGCTCCGTGTAACCCGGCCCAGGTTCGTGCGATTTGTTGCGCATGGTGATTGCGCCAAATACCGCGCCATCAACGGTTGTTGTATTGATATTAAACGAATACAATCCGTTATCCATGCCGCCTGTGCAGGCGCCATCTACCCCCAGCGTGTTTCCGGAAATTGAATTGCCTACCGGGTTTAACAAATCGACCCCGGAATAGCGGGCGACTGTGATAATTCCGGCTTGCGGGCTTCCGAAAAATTCCGCCGTTACAACATCATCGCCGGCAGGCGTTCCGTGGGCCATCCAAACATCGATGCCGGATTGATTCCTGCCGCCGCATTGGGTTTCTACCAGTGTCCAGTTCAATCCAAGCCCGCTAACGGAAACAACACCTTTATACGGTTTGGAAGCAATCGCTGCCAGGTAAAGATCCCCGGAAACAGCCGTAACGGTTGCCGCTGTTGCCACGGTTACTGAATTTGAAGTGCCGGTCTGTATTTCCTGAAGAGAAATTCCGCCGGTTTGCGGGGGAGAGGCCCAGGCAGTTGTAGAGATCGTTAAAATTGGGACCAGTAAAATGAGTACAAATAACTTTTTTCCGAAAGCATCATGTGCAAGCAAAATCCTTCTCCTCTCGATAAAATTACCAAACAAGAATATGTTTTCTTTTAACAAATCAAAGAATGGAATATGATATTACAATTTCTTGAAGGCCACTGCAACCTTTTAACAAAGGTTAACAATCAATTGATGGAATTTTTACAAAGAATATCTATTAAATAAAGGTGAGCTGATGATTGTTACGATGATAAATATCACGATAAAAGGGTTGGAGTTGTTGATGTCAACTTATTGATGACTGCTGGCAATTTGTAGAACATAATGAAAGTGGATTTGGGGGAAGATTTCCGCCTTATCAAATGCTTATAAGGGGGGCATTGGAACATCATCATTGAGATTGAGCCATAGAACTTAAATCATTTAACATTTTTTGAACCTTGTCACTCGTTTCAAAATCGGGAAGGTTCCGTAAATGCCTTTTGGCGAAATTTAAGCAAACCAACATCTGTTTGTTCGATTGGAAATAATCTTTTAGATTATTAGTATATTCTAATGCGTGGGATTGTGCTGATCCTTTGGCACACCAAAAATGGGAAAGAAGGCCTAGAAAAAAGATACAGGTTTCATCATCTTCGATTATATCTTTTGATAGCGGAATTTTTCCAGAACTATTCAGTTGGTCGTCTATTCTATCCAGAGTCATGACTGCGCTGAGATCTTCTCCTTCTGTAAGGGCGAGTTTCCCAATCTCAAATAGGTGCTTTGTAGCTTTAGTCGATATCATTTCAACGCATATTAAAAAAATGTTGTGCCGTTTATGCTTAAGCAAAGTTATGGCTAGTCTACTTAATTCCTCTGATAAAGAGATTTCTAGTTGAATCGGTGCCTTTTCTTCTTGTGATGCAAACCTTTGAATTGAGTTTAAAATCCTTAATCCATCAGAGAAATTATCATCATTAGCAAAATGCGGCCCATTTATTAATACTCTTGATATACCTAAAACAATGTATTCTAATTCACTTAGCAATCTTTCTGTGTAATAATTACTCCTAGAAGGTGTTTCATTCAAGATTGGGTCAACAACTTCTCTGATTGTTTCGAGTATCAATTCTTTTTCATAACCGGCCCTGCTATTTTCACCTAGAAAAATAAAATCTCGTATTAAATCCCTTGTATCATTCTTAACATTATAAAAATGTTTCTTAAAATTATGACATATTTTTTTTCTAAAGTATTTAATCACTTGAGTTCTTACTGAAGGTCTTAAGAATATTCTTAGCCAATATAAAAGAACTAATATTATAACTCCAATTGGAATTCGTGCTACAAAACTGTTAATAAAGCATGAGTAATGTTCGATGACACTTAGTAGAAAAGTTGGAGGGTTCAATAAAATTAATAACAAAATTAATGTTAAAGCGGAGAAACATAATAAAACGATACCACCAAAAGCCAAACGCCCCCAGATTTTAGAACGGCGCGTTATTATTTGTTTTATATCATCTGGAATAGTATTTTGGATCAAAAAACCTGGAATACCCAAAGCAAAGATAAGAAAAATAAGAATGACACGAATACTTACCAATAATGTTGATTCATCCATTTTATTCTATTTGTATAAAAACTTCCCTTGTTTTAGTATAACATCTTCAACCAATTTTAGAAAAGCACCTGAAGACATTGCAGCTTTTTTTTGTTTGTAAACAATTTTGTCTAACATATTAAGTTCTGTTTTGATCTCATCACTAGATTCAACGGTAAAAACGCCAATTTTTTCAGATGTTACCCACTTTGCAATACTATATTGAGATGATAGAGAAGAAGTTTGGGGAGCTAAAATCATTTTTAGTAGCTCAAGTCCTAATCTCGCTTTATTTTTGTCTTTTCCTCCAGTAAACTTAATCCATTGTGGATCATTTCCCGGAGGAATTCTAATATCGACAATAACGACATCAAACGCACCCTTAGGGCTCGACAAATGAGAAATTGCTTCTGAAGCATCGATTGCAATTTCTAATGAAAATTTACGGCTCATATAAACAGGTCCTGATAGATGCGCCAAATCATGAAATGCACTGTCTTCAATCCATAGTATTCGATGTTTTTTCATTTGACCTCGCTCGTTATATCGGAAGTTTAATCGTCGCTTTCGTTAGAAACGGCTGTTTATAATCAGAGGAAATACCGCCTGGCCTTGCAGGAACGCTCGTAAGATAAAGTGTTCCACCATGTTGTTCGATAACCTGTCGAGAATCGTATAAGCCAATGCCGGTACCTGGCCGTTTTCGATCGCTGGAAAGACGCCCCCTAAACCCCAATGAATATATTAACTCTTGTTCTAACTCATCTTTCGGAATCGGTACCCCCCAATTTTCAATAGTAAGTTGAATTGCAGTAACAGTAATATTTGAATACACTGATACCCATGCCAGATTATTTTCCCTGTGCCAGCTATATTTTATAGCATTATGAAGGAGATTGATAAGCGCTCGTATAAATTCTCGCTCCCGTACTTTGACTTTAATTTTTCTATCTATACGAACTCTAAAAATTATTTTTTTGGAGTTTGCAAACTCTTCGACAGCTTGTTTTGCCTGGTTTACTAAATCCGCAAAGAAAACCTCTTCTTTAGGATTAAGCGGCTTTCTTCGTGAAACAACAAATTCTCTCAGCTCGCGAATTTGATGATCTGCCTCTAAAAGCCCTTCTCGTGCTTGATAGAGAGAAACAAGATTCGCGATGGCAATAATTTCATCGATACAAAATTTTACTTGCTTTATTAATTCCCTCGGTAAAATCCCTTTTTTGATAATAGATATTAAATCATTGAGCTGAAAAGCAGCTTCTCTTGCTATATGGTATTGGTGTTCCGGAGGGATTTCCGAGTTTTGACTTTCGATTAAAGTACCCGTACAATTTTCGAAGGTTGCCCAACTATCCTGATCGAATATATGATTTCGATCTTTCTCGATAGTGTATTTTTTAAAACGATCAAGCCAGTCAATAAGTCGGTTTAACGGCGCTTGAATAATAGGAGTGATTTCCTCTGAATACAGACTTCTGTCAATCGAAAAATTATATTGATTATGATACCGAATGGAATAGTCTATGACCGGAACTACCATTGAAAAGAGCGCCGTAAAAGAATGAAAAACTTTGCCAATATCCTCGGTTAGTTCGCGAACCTGCTCTTCCAATTCATATTCATTGCTATGATCTACAAAAGCACCTAACCTGCCTTTAATATTTCCCGCTTCATCATAAAGATTGCTGATATTTGCTTGAAGTGTTTTACGAGCGCCTTGAAGCGTTTTAACATGAACAGGTGTAATTTTAAATTTGCTTTTTTGGGCGGATTCTTTTTTTAGCCCTTCCAAATATTCTTGGTATGTTTCTTTCGAAAAATGAAGGTTTTTAATGTTGTTGCCAATGGCATCTTTGATATCCTTAAAGCCAAACATATTTAGAAAATATAAATTACAATCGCGAATTTGGTCTTCACCATCAACGTTTTTCACACGATAGAAACCCACCGCCAACTCATCCATTAGTTCCCGGTAGAGACCTTCCATCCGAGAATCCATAATAGCGCCTTGCCGACCAATATATTCTCCCCGGGGGCCATGTAATTTATAAGCGCTAATCGAAGCGAAAAGAATCTCATCATTCTTTTTTAATAACTTAACTAATTGGTTTACAACAGCATCTTCTTTGTCAATTTTTTGATGGAAAGCGTGGGCATCAGCAGAATTCAAATAGAGATCGGTAATTGGCATACCAATCATTTCTTTAATCGAATTATAACCGTGAATTTCCGCAAAGGCTTTGTTACAGGATGTGACTTTATCATCTTTGTCGAGCCGGTATGCACCGATTGGCAGTCTCTCAAAAAGTTGCTTATGTAGTTCTTCCTCCGTAACATCCACCAGGCATCCCATATAGGCGAGTATATTTACCCGGTTTTCTGGATCTCTAATGGACTTGCAATAAATTTGCATATAGCGAATTTGGTCGTCTATTACAAAAGGAGTCGTCCGTTTTTCGATATACTCCCCATTTTCTTCTTTAATAGCTAATTCTTCTAAAATTCTGGTGCTGTCATCCTTGTTAATAAAAAAATCGCAAATGGATATGGTGGAAATATCGATATCTCTATCAATACCCAAAGTATCGTAGAGACGTTTGTTGGCCTTTAAAAAACTACCGCTTTTTGCAATCAAATAAACACCTATTGGAAAATTCAAGCACTTATTTTTTGCAAACAGATTTAATGCTTTTTCTTTATCTGATTCATTCATATAAGCCCCCACAAACCTTTATATATTCGAAAATATTTATTGGAAGTATTTGCTTTATTCCTGCATTAGAATAATTTCTACTGAAAAGACCAGCTTACAAATAGTTCCGTCAAAAAGCATAATGAAAAATTCGTATATTCGGAGTGTAAGAGCTGTCTCTTATACACATCTGACGCTGCCGACGAGCTGCTTGGTGTAGATC
>CAXHHS010000452.1:0-6052 GCA_964015645.1 uncultured bacterium | reverse complement strand
GAATTGCACTATCCAGAACTTCGCTAAAGAGCGGTTCTTCGGTATTCAAAATTTCCAAATGTTTCATGCGCCACTCGACAATTTTCCAAACAGCAGCGCTATCCGGATGTGATTTGGATTGCTGTTCCCAGCGCAGCGTTTGCACGCCATGAAGAGCAATAAACGATCCCGCAAGCGATTGGGAATTTAACTCTTTTCCGAGGCGAGCAACGCCGGTAAACCACACTTCGGTTTCATAAACATCCTTTTTTTCATTCAGGAAGTCTCCCCGGGGAACTTTAAATTCTGCCTGTTTGAAATAGGCGACTTGTGCTAATAAAGGACGCCAAAAACTTAATTTCTCTCGCGATACCACTTGCGCTGCACCTTCAATTTTCCACTCTTGCACGCCAACCGAGGCAGTTGAGATGAAATCGGAAACCGGCGGCAACTGATCCACTAAGTCAACAACGACCACGGAATCCGCAAACAAAGCCTGGCGTTGTTGATCGGGCAGGGAAATATTCATAAGGCTTTTCCCCAACTTTTTGGCTTTTACCGTCAGCATGTCAAGCAAATCTTCTGACACGTCTACTTCGGTCGCTTCTAAAAAATACAAATCGTTAACAACAGGTACCGTTCGATAGATGCCATAAGCTCCTAGCCCTATATTAACCGCTAAAATGGTAAAAACAATTGCACGAATGCCCTTTGACGCCGGGAACAGCGGTTTCCCGGTCAAAAGCCTTAGCCCTGCGGCGATTAAAATTACCTGGCAAATAACAATAATGGCAATCTTGAGCGTGGACATATGTAGCAAAAACGTCGGCAACGGCAGAAATGACATAGCCCACTTGACAGACCATTTGTTAATGATAATCCCCAGGAGTATCAATAAAACACCTAACGAAGCGGGTACAGCCTTTGATTTTCTCCCTGGTTTATCAGGTTGGTTTATACCGGATCCTTTTGAAATCATTTTGACGTTCCTTGTCTTTTTTATGATCGAATTTGTACGTTATAATTGATATTGATTGAGTAACCGGCGAACTTCCGATACCGAAGGCACTCCCCACATCGTTCTCAGTATGGTTCCCTCCCTATCGGTCACGATTGTAGCCGGAAGCCCGTCAATTTTAAGGCTTTCCAGGATATGCGCTTTTAAACTGGCAATTTCTTCTGCCTTTAAATCCATCAACAATTCATAAACGGGTTTGTATTTATCCAGGTAAGCGGTGAGTAATTCCGTTCCTTCCTTTTCATCCACTGGCACTCCAAACATTTCCACCCCTTCAGGGAATTCCGTTTTCAGTCGTTTCAAATTTGGTAGTTCGCTTTTACAAGAGGCGCACCAGGTTGCCATTGTTGTATACAATCGTATTTTAGCCGATGGATCGATCTCGTGTTTCAATGGTAAACGCTGTTGGGACGCTATAACCGTTTCGGATGAACTTCGCTTTAAACGTTTTTGATAAGGTTGATATAAAAAGGCAGTTTTATCCGGTGAGTGATCGGGATTTTCATACACGGTTACCAGTGTCGAAGATGAAATGTCATACGCTTTTTGGCGCCTGCCGGAAGGCCAGCGAACGATCAGGGAATCTACTGTTTGATGATCGCCAATCCCAATAATCATAGTTGCGCTATTCTGGGCGGCATATCCTTCGCCGGCACGGTATTCGCGTTTTATGGATAAATCACCCGCGGCCACTTTTACCACCACACCAATGCCGTCGCGATTACTCCAGGCAGTTGATGGTTCGGCAGTATCATTGCCTCCGGCAAAGCGCAGTGCGAGCATTTGCCCGTTCGATTTTCGAGAAAGCGCTTTACCCGATTTTTGTTCCGCTGCCCGGTCGCCTATTTGATTGCGAAAAAGCTGCAACAGCGGCGCATTTGAATTAACCAGGGCAATATCCTGCCATCCGTCGCGGTCATAATCCAGCATCGTAAAAACCCGGCTATCCCCGGGGTGATCCAGGCCGGAAACCCCGGAAATATTACTGAACTGTTCTGCCCGGTTGCTTAAAAAAAGGTGATTTCGCTCGTTGCCACTCAGTGAGAACCGGGCATCTCTCCGGCGAGTTTCTTTTCGAAATAAGGGGGTGTAAAAAGACCCTGTAGATGAGCGAAGTTTACGATCCGTGCGCAAGACCTTGCGCCATAAATCCGTTCATATATCTCCTGTTTGAGCAATTGCTTTAGGTGCGGTATAAAATCCCGAAAGCGCATAAATATCCAGGTAGCCATCGTTATCTACATCCATAAATTGGCTTCCCCAGCCCCAACCGGCTTTTTCAACCAGCAAGTCGGGCGCCGTTAACCCGGATACTTTTTCAAAATGTCGCTCTGCCATCATTGAGTCAGATGGAACCTGGCGAAGGAGAGAATTGCCATGGGCAGCCTTCATAAACCGGGGATCGATTCCGGGAAGCTGGGCAACAATCCGCTGGCCGGCTTTGCTATACATATTGCTAATATACATATCCTGGGCGCCGTCATTATCATAATCTCCCCAGGTAACTCCCATACCAAAACCAACATCGGCAGTGGTGGTCTGTTCCGTTACATCTACAAACTTTCCATTGCCGTCATTACGAAACAGGTTGTTGGGAGCAAGGTCATTGGCAACATATAGATCCGGATCGCCATCCTCATCAAAATCCGACCAGGAGGCCTGAAGTGTTCCTCGAAAAACGCATATTTCCGGTATTCCGGCTGTTGTAAATCGGCCACTGCCAAGATTTCTCAAAAAGACATTCGGCGGGCCGGGGCTATTTAATGGCATTGGCGTATCTGCCAAAGGAGAATAAGCCAGCTCTTCCAACCGGGCCAGCTCATCTGCATCGGCTTTTGACAAATAGCGTTTATACCGGCGGCTTTGCCTGACTATCGCATAAGTCGAAAAATAAATATCGAGCAGTCCATCACCATTGTCATCAACAACAGACATGGATACTACCAGGTAGGGCAATGGCATATTAATCAACTCATCAGAGCGATCAACAAATCGACCATTTTCGTTCATCAAATACATACTGCGGGCAAATGTACGCCCTAGGAACACATCGGCGTCGCCATCATTATCAAAATCCGCGAAAATAGCAGAAGTGGTAAAGTCTTTAATATTCAATCCTAACTCGGCGGCAATTTCTTCAAAAGTGCCATCCCCCCGGTTGCGGAAGAACATATTTTTGCCCCAGCGTGGCATAACATAAAGATCATCAAAGCCATCGCGATCAAGATCAACGACCGAAAGCCCGGGGTGCCGGAAGCCGGATTGCAAATTGAACAATTTATGGGGCTTCTTAAAATTTTTTCTATCAAGGAAAAAGTCAATCACCAGTTGTTCGTGGACAGATTTACGCGCTCTTTGGAGGCTATATTGATTTGGTATCGCAGTGTTTAATACTTCTGTAAACAAAGTACTGCCGGTTTCCAGGGTTTTAAAACTTTCAGTGCGCCATTTATAGATCTGCCAATTTCCGGCACTTGATTCCGCGGTTTGATTGGGTTTTTGCTGCCAGTGAACCGTTTGTTTGCCTTCAATTGAAATCAATTCACCGGATTTCAGGCGCGCCCGGCCATCAAAGAGTACGGTGGTTTCGAACCTGTCTTTGCGGCCATTCACAAAATGGCCTTTTTTAACGGCGAATTTGGCGTACTCAAAGTATTCAACCCCATCCAGGAAAGGGCGCCAAAGCGTCAAATCTTTACTAAGCGTATTCTCCACTTTCGCGGCGACCGGCCATTCCAAAGCCTGTATATCCAATGCAGGTAATGGTGATTCTTCAGCAACCGGTTCATTTGGGAGCGGGTCACCGGAAAGGTCGATAAATTTCACCTCGCCTGCAAAGAAGGAATGGCTGCGATCATCCGGCAGGGAAAGATTCATTAAACTTTTACCCAACTTTTTCATCGCTGGCGTTAGCGAAAAAATCAACTCTTCCGATTCCTCCACCGGCAGCAGCATCTCGCGCGCTTCACGATCCGGATCGATAATGTGAAATGCTCTTAAGCTTGTATAGCCGGATAAGGACGCAATAATGACAAGGGCTAAAATCGTTATTATACTTAAAACCTTCTTTAATGGATTCGGAAATGTGTGCCAAACAGGTAACTGATCGGAAAACATTGGTTTTTTAAATAAAAGTCTTAAGCCTACAAAGATAGCACTGACTTGGAAGGCGATAATTAAACCAATCCTGATTGGAGTAAGATAACCAAGATAGCCGGGAAACGGTATAAGCCATTTATAATACCACTGTAACCATTCAATGGCCCATTTGTTAAAGGATAATCCTAATAATATTAGTAATCCCCCTATAAAGGCGGTCATCGTTCTGGAAATTGTTGATTTAACCTGCTGCTCAGGATCAATATTCAATTGCTGCACAGAAAATGGTGTTCCTATTTAATAATGAATTTTTTCGGAAAAACGCGATATTTTATGTCGCCAATTTTTTAGGGGTAGTAGCCGAAGGTAAGTTTTTAGTTTACCTGTGGTTACATCAAGTTGCTATCAAAGCGTTCAAAACAATACTGTTATGAACTTATATGCATCCCAAAAAATACCAAATCTTCGAAATGCGGTTGATATAATTCACAATTGATATGATTGATTTTTTGTGAAAAGATTGGGTAATGTGGTTGGTATTATGTCTCTAACATCGGCATCTGCAGTTTCGCTACCAAGCCCTTCCTCCCGGTTTGGTGCGATGCTCCAACGCCCCGGCCATTATCTCCATGAAAATATTCATATTTAAATTCGCCCTGCGAAAGCGAAGGGCGTCGATCATCATTTCCTCATGCCCAGGTGTTGCGAAACCAGGTCTGCGGAAGTAGGCATAAAATAGCTTTATCCGTAGCGCGATTGTGTACTGTAAAGCGAATCAACAAATCTTCCGGGCCAGCTTTGCGCATTCGATAAATACATCAAAATAGGGTGCTACTTTGAAGCGTTTTTTCAAAATTGCTTCTATAAAATTTGGATTTTAGGATAAAGGATAGATATATTCATCTTATTTGAATCGTAAGGAATTTGATTATGAAAAAAATGCAAACGCCTTTAATTAAAAAATTTGAAAAATATAACTTCCAATTAAAGCATTTGCTGGTGCTGTTCGTTATTTTGGTTTCCTTTTTGGTGTTGGTTTCCTTTGTTCAAAAAGTCTCCTTACAAGATTTATTACTCAAAACTCAAAATTGGTATCAGCGCGATTCCGCAGAGCGGATGGCCAATTTAACCGCTACTTCCCTGGAACTACTTTTGGAGACGAACAGGCACATCAAGGAGTTTAACGATGTAGAAAAAGAGAATATAATTCAAGCGTTCAATATTATTTTAAGCCAGCAAAAACTTCAGCAAAATGTAGCCGATGTAAGTATCCTGGTTTCCAACGGGCAGAACTTTTTCGCTATTGATAATGGCAAAGTCTTGTATGATTATTTCTTTGGCAAGAGTTTGTCCAACCTGCCCGGCATGGCAGTATATGATCGCGCTATTGATCTTTATAAAACTGAGTTGGCCCGTAAAATGGCAGACAATGAGCAGATTTACAGCATCCCGGAAGACGAACAAGTCTTTCATGTGTTTGTGCCATTCGTGCCGAAGGGAGAATATGTTGGGGCAGTTTATGTAAAAAACACCCCGGATTTTAGCTTTATCACCCGGGAAATTATAGCCAGTTACGATAAAACCGCGCTGTTATTTGCTTCTTTAATTATTTTGGGATTACTGGCGATGTTCTATATTTCTTCCTACACCGTCCGGGAACGCGACGAAACCCAAAAATTACTTTACAAGGAACGTGAAACCCATCTATTAGAAACGGTTGAGCGTGAAAAGGAGGAATTATTTACCAAGCGCATCTATCATACGCATCACAAAGCAGAAAAGGTGATGGGGTTTATTAAGGAAGATTTGCGCCAGCTATCGAGTGGTAATATTGAAGAGGTTAAAGAACGAGTATCGCGGTACGCTAATTTTATTTCCCGGGTTATTTATGATATGAAATGGTATGATCCGCCCCTTCAAGCGATTCGCAATCCCATTTTTCGTACCAATTTGAAT
>CAXHHS010000451.1:0-6080 GCA_964015645.1 uncultured bacterium | reverse complement strand
ATGCAATGGAGTCTCGTGGGCTCGGAGATGTGTATAAGAGACAGACCCTGGATAGAGTAATCGACAATCCTGCTTTTCACGTTGGAGAAAAACTCACTTTCAATATCCGCTATGGGATTATTCATGCCGGCGAGGCAATAATGGAGGTCAAAGAAAAAACAGTCGTTAACGACAGCACTCCGGTTTACCGAATTACGACGACCGCCAGATCGGCTAAATTTTTCGATGCTTTTTACAAAGTGCGAGATAGCGTAGAAACCTATCTCGATGCCAGCGGTTTTTTTTCCTGGAAATACAATAAACGGCTGCGCGAAGGCGGCTATAAATTCGATCTATTAGTCGATTATGATCAGCACCGGGGAATTGCAAATATTGAAACCATCCGTTATCATAAAGATGAGCCGTTAAGAATCCGCCACCGGAATCGTTATAAAGTTTTAGTACACAAATATGTTGCCGACGTGCTCGCAGCTTTCTACTACGTTCGTACCCAGGATTTAAGGGTCGGTGAGCCGATTTACATGAAGAATCACGACAATAAAAAAGTATACGATTTACAAGTGATCATTCAAAAAAGGGAAACGATAAAGGTAAAAGCAGGCAAATTCAAATCCATTCTTGTAAAACCGCGCTTAAGCGGAGAAGCCATCTTTAAGCAAAAGGGTGAGTTATGGATTTGGCTAACGGATGATGAGTATAAAATTCCGATTAAAATGAAATCGAAAGTAGCTGTTGGGTCCATTACGACTGAGTTGAAGAAGATAGAGGGCGTTCCGCTGCCCATTAGGGCGCAGGTAAAAAGGTAAACAAACAAAATTACGAAAATCCAGCCACGTTACAATGTGGATTTCCTTTCAAAATAATGAACTACAAAAAGGTCAATGCGATGAGCCGATACAAAAAATTGTCGTTCGAAGACATCAAAACATATAGTATCAAAGGGCGGTTCAGCAAAGTAAAAATAGATGATTTTGCCAAACCGTTAAACCGAACAGCTACATTAGATGAATTCCTGGAAAGTTTGCCTACCATTTTAATCGGGGAAGATTTTAAGGAATTTGTCCATTCTTTTCGAAAAGCAGTGCAGGAAAAAAATGCTGTTATTTGGATGATGGGCGCGCACGTTATTAAGTGCGGAATAAATCCTTTGATAATTGAGATGTTAAAAAAAGGCATTATTACACATTTGGCGATGAATGGCGCATGTGTTATTCATGATGTGGAAGTAGCGATGTGGGGAATTACCAGCGAAGATGTTGCAACAGGACTGCAAGATGGAACGTTTGGCATGGCGCAGGAGACCGCCGAGTTCATTAATGATGCTTTAAAAGATAATAAAGGCAACCCAAAAGGATACGGTGAAGTAGTCGCAGAAAAATTAATCGAATTTGAAGCGCCAAATCTCGAACATAGCCTTTTAGCCGCCTGCATAAAATATAATGTTCCAATCTCTATTCACCCGGCACTTGGCACCGAAATTATACACCAGCATCCCAATTTGGACGGGGCTGCATTTGGCGAAAAATCACTCCTGGATTTCCAGTTGTTTACAAACGCTCTAACGCAGTTGAAAAAGGACAGCATTGTTCTAAATGTTGGTTCCGCCGTTATAATGCCAGAGGTCTTTTTAAAAGCGTTGACGGTTGTACGAAATTTGGGCTACCCCGCACATGGTTTTTATACCGCCGTTTTTGATATGATTCGGCATTACAGACCTTCGGAAAATGTAAAGTTTCGCCCCACGCTTACTGGCGGCAAAGGTTATTATTTTGTTGGCCATCATGAGTTGATGATGCCGCTATTGATCAGCCTCATTTTGCAGTAAGTGCGATTTGTCACAATAAACTTGCTCAAAATAAAATACTTTTTAATTTACGAACGTGGGAAGTGTTTCTTTTTTTATTGGCGTTAAAAAGTAACACTTCTTGTTTTCCGGCTAACAGCTCCTTGTACTTGGGATTAATAATATCTTATTTTAATCCGCACGAAAAAGATAGCTCCTTAATCTATTTTTCCAAAATTTACATATTAATTAAGAAAAGGAAGATCGCTTATATGAGACAATTTAATAAACATTTCAAATTGTTCAATATATGCCTTTTCCTGTGTTTTGCACTGTCTAATGCTGTCGCTCAGATAAAAATTCAAAAAAACCTGACAGTGGAAGATGGCCTGGTTCAATCCCAGGTTATTAGCATCTACGAAGATAAAGATGGTTATATATGGTTTGGCACTTACGATGGCGTTAGTCGCTGGGACGGTATCGATTTTGTAAACTATCAGTCCCAGGATGGCCTGATTGGTGCCGAAGTTTATCGAATTAGAGAACATTACGATGGAGCCATCCACTTTACAACGCGAGGTGGTATTATAAACGAATATGCCTCCGGAATTTTACAGCCGCTGCATCAAAATTTACAAATCGAGAAAAATAAATTAACAGCGTCATTTAGAAGCAAAAATGGCGACATCTTTATCTGTATTAAAGAACAAGGCGTTTCTATTTATAAAAATGGCGAAACCAAAATACTCACAAAGAAAGATGGTCTGGCAGGCAATACGGTTGAATCTATTTTTGAAGGTAAAGATGGAAAGATTTATTTTATAACGGATAGCAGCGGCATCTCCGTATTCAATAATAACAACCTTCAAACAATCGATATAAAAACCGGCCTGGCATCGAACTCTATTTATTATGTTTATGAAAGCAAAGATAATACTCTCTTTTTTATCACCATGAATAATGGTATTACGGTTCTGAAAAGTAATAAATTTAAAACATTTACAAAAGCGACCGGGCTTGTTGCTGATTTTATGCCCGATTTGTATGAGGCAAGTGATTCAACAATTTATTTCATGTCAGAAAATAACGGGGTCAGCGCCTTCAAAAATGGGCGTCTAAAATCGATAAATACCGCCTCCGGATTAATTAGCGATAACATTAATGCAATTTGTGAAGGGCCGGATGGCACTATTTATTTTGGCACGTATGGAAGTGGTGTAAGCATCTATAAAAATGGTGAATTCTCCACGCTAAATAAATCCAATGGCCTTGCGGATGATTTTATTCATTCTATTTTCGCGGGCCAAAACGGAACGATTTACTTTGGAACAGATGATGGAGTCAGTTTATATCGTCCCGGAATTATTGCGAATTATACTGAAGATACCGGGTTGGCCAGCAATTATGTAACGGCCATTTTGGAAGGTAGAGACGGAACGATTTATTTCGGTACTTTTGGCGATGGACTTAGTGTGTACAAAGACGGTAAATTTGAAGATATAACCGAAAAAGACGGTCTGGTCAGTAACTATGTCTATTCTTTGTTAGAGGATAAAGCCGGTGCGCTTTACATTGGTACCTGGGGGGGCGGCGTTAGTGTTTTGGAGGATGGTAAATTTAGAAGTATAACGACAAACAACGGGCTGGCAGAAAATCGCATTATCGATATTTTGGAAAGCAAAGATGGCGCTATTTACTTTGCTACCGGCGGTGGCGTTAGCATTTGGCGTGAAGGCAAATTTCAGACATTGAATGAGGAAAATGGCTTAGCATGTGAGCATGTCGTAAGTTTATTCGAAAGCCAGGATAGCACAATTTATTTCGGAAGCGAACATGGCGGCGTGTGCAAATATAAAAGCGGTGAATTCGATATTCTCAACGAAGATAAAGGGCTTGCGGCGAATTTTGTTTTATCGATCTATCAAAATAAAACCGGAACGATGTTTTATGCAACCCTGGGCGCAGGCGTAACAACCGAAAAAGATGGTATTCTTAAAACAATAGATGTGTCTGATGGTTTATCGAACAATACCGTTCATGGCATATTAGAAGATGAAGCCGGCAATATTTATCTTACAACCAATAAAGGCATTAATATACTGAGCAATTGGGATGGTGCGGTAAATGTGCGCACCTTACGATCCGGCGATGGCCTGGCGAGTGATGAAACCAACCAGGGAGCCTATTTTAAGGATAGCCAGGGAAAGCTATGGTTTGGTACAATTCGTGGTGTTACTTGCTATAACCCAAAAATCGATACACCCGATTTTCTACTTCCCAGGGTTCACATCTCCAGAATGCGAGTTTTTGAAGAGGAAATACAGCTGACAAAATTTCAGCAAATCAATCTTGAACATCATGAAAATTATTTAAAATTTGATTTCACCGGGATTGATTTAAGTGCGCCGAAAAAAATAACCTATCGCTACCGGCTGTCAGGTGTTGATAAAGATTTGGTAGAAACACAACAACGATACGTTCAATATACAAACCTGGATAATGGGAAATATATCTTCGAGTTAAAAGCAAAAAACCAATGGGGTGTTTGGAGTGTGCCGGCTCAAGTTGCCTTTTCAATTTCGCCGCCGTTTTGGGAAACCTGGTGGTTTGTATTGTGCATCGTCCTGGTATTTGGCGGTGGTGTGGTGTTTTTGGTAATCTATCGCGTTCAGCAACTGTTGGCAATGGAACGCCTCAGAACAAAAATCGCTGCGGATTTGCACGATAATATCGGCTCAAGTTTAACGGAAATTTCCATTATCAGCGAAGTTGCTGCTTCTCAACTTGCGACTGAACCGAAGGAACGCGTGCTCAAAAACCTGGGTAAAATAAGCAATATTTCCCGTTCGCTGATTGATAATATGAACGACATTGTCTGGCTGGTAACGCCTAAGCGCGATTCGCTGCATGATTTGATTATCCATCTTCGCGATTTATATACGGAACTATTCAGCTATTCCGGTATCATTTTTAAAACAATGAATTTACAAGAATTGGAAAGAGTTCGGCTTCCAATGACCTATCGCCAAAACCTCTACCTCATCTTTAAAGAAGCGCTAAACAACAGCTTGAAACACAGTAATTGTAACGAGATAACGTTAGAAACCCATGTGGAAGGCCGTCGCTTAAAAATGGCCTTAACAGACGACGGCAAAGGATTTGATCAAAGCAAGCCGTTCTCGGGAAATGGCCTGGAAAATATGAAGAAGCGCGCCGAAAACATCGGTGGCAAATTAAACATCCACTCCCAAAATGGAATGGGTGGCACTATAATCCAATTTAGTGGCAAATTGTTATGAAGCCTAACGGGAAAGAGGCGATTAACGTAATTATCGTCGAAGATAATGATATAATCCGCGAAGGATTGGCGATGCTGATAAACGGCACCGATGGATTTTACTGCACCGCCAGTTTTCCCGACTGTGAAAGCATGTTAGAAGCCATAGAAATTTTAAAACCGGATGTTTTGTTGATGGATATTCAACTGCCCGGTATGTCCGGTATAGAAGGCGTAAAGCGGGTAAAGAAGATATTCCCGGAACTCGATATTCTTATTCTGACGATTTACGAAGAGAGTGACCTGATATTTGAAGCGTTATGCGCCGGTGCCAGCGGCTATCTCGTTAAAAAAACACCGCCCTCCCGGTTGTTAGAAGCAATTAAGGAAACGTATGAAGGCGGCTCTCCCATGAGTGCAAATATCGCACGAAAAGTTGTTAATCTAATTCAACATACCAAATTTGGATCGAATTCGACCGAAACGATTTCACCAAAACTGATTAAAAGAGCCAATTCATCCGCTGAAACGAATAAAGAAAACTCAAATTTTACCGAAAGAGAACACGAAATTCTCAATGCGCTTGTTCAAGGAAACAGTTATCAGGCAATTGCTGATTCTTTATTTATTAGCACAAACACCGTTCGGTATCATATTCGAAATATTTATCGAAAGCTGCATGTTCATTCCCAATCAGAAGCTGTTTCAAAGGCGCTTCGCAAGGGATTGGTTTAGGAGTATGGTGCTGTGGAATCCTGGCTCAAACACCCTACATATTTATGTAGGTATGGATAAAAACCCGAAACCGAAAACCGCATAGTTGTGCAGTTGATAGCTGTATGTTTTTTCACTATATTTTCGAATATAAATAGTAATAATATTATTATTTGAGAGATTTAGAAACACTGTTCTTAGACTTCTTGTTTTCCGGGTATAAGCACCTATTATTTTTAACTAACTTGAAAAAACAGTTATTGATTGAATTCCGAATCGAGTGGATTTTTTATAATGTTTGTAAAT
>CAXHHS010000450.1:0-6084 GCA_964015645.1 uncultured bacterium | reverse complement strand
TGAAGATCTTTTGGAAGAAATTGAAGAGATTCTGATCTCCGGCGACGTTGGTGTCGAAGCAACTTTACACATTATCGATCGCGTTAGGGAAAGAGTTAAAAAAGAGAAATTTGAAGATTCTCAGCAGCTATTTCATATTTTGAAAGAAGAAGTCGCCAGCATTTTCCCGGCGCAACAATTTCAGGAAGAAACGATTTCGCCCAAACCGTTTGTCGTTTTGGTGGTCGGTGTTAATGGAACCGGAAAAACAACATCGATTGCGAAATTAGCCCATCGTTTCCAACAACAGGGCAAAAGGGTATTGGTAGCCGCCGCCGATACCTTTCGTGCTGCCGCTATCGAGCAATTGCAGGAGTGGGCAAATCGTTTAAGTATCGATGTTATTAAACATAAATCCGGTTCGGATCCCGGCGCCGTTGCATTCGATGCGATGAAAGCAGCCAACTCTCGCGATGCAGATGTTCTCATCATCGATACCGCCGGCCGTTTGCACACCAAAGTAAATTTGATGGAAGAGCTTAAAAAAGTTCACCGCGTTATCCAAAAAGTTACGCCGGATGCACCGCATTTAACCCTTCTTGTATTAGACGGAACGACCGGGCAAAATGCCCTTGCCCAGGCGCGTCAATTTATTAGCACTGTTGGTGTAAATGGGATTGTACTAACCAAATTAGATGGCACAGCAAAAGGTGGTGCAATAATCGGCATTTCCCACCAATTGGAAGTTCCGGTTTATTACATCGGTGTTGGAGAAGGCGTGGATGATCTTCAGCCATTCGACCCGGTACTGTACGCCGCGAGCTTATTTGATGAATAATTCGAAAAGAATTTTCGAGTTACTTTTTGATTACAATTATTGTAATTTTTATTGAGAACCGGTAAATATGGATACAAACATGAGCGTCAAATACAACGGAAATAAAAAGCGAATTCATTTAACGACCCTGGGATGTTCGAAAAATGTTTATGATTCGGAAGTGCTTTTAGGGCAACTCAAATCAGCCAAAGCGGAAGTGGTAGAATCTCCCGAAGAAGCGGATGTGGTCATTTTAAATACATGCGGATTTATCGATATGGCAAAACAAGAATCCATCGAGGCCATTTTGGAAGCCGAGCAGCTAAAAAAAAGCGATCCGACGAAAAAAGTCGTCGTTTGCGGCTGCCTATCGGAGCGGTATCAAAGCGATCTCCGCAAAGAAATGCCCTTAGTCGATGGATTTTTCGAAACGGAAGATTATGAAAATATCCTGAACTTCCTGGATTACCAACCAGATTCTTCCTCGGAGTTTTTGTACGAAAAACGCCTGCTTACCACACCATCGCATTATGCCTATCTCAAAATTTCTGAAGGGTGCAATCACACTTGTGCGTTTTGCGCTATTCCGTTAATGCGCGGCCGCCATCGCAGCAGAACAATTCAAGAAATTGTTGAGGAGGCAAAATTGTTAGCTGCGCAGGGAGTAAAAGAGTTAATCATCATCTCCCAGGATACCACGTTTTACGGCCTCGACTTGTATAAATCGCAAAAGATCGTCGATTTGCTGCAACAATTAGAATTGATCGACGGTATCGAATGGATTCGGCTGCACTATCTTTATCCCACCACCGTTCAAAATGAATTGATCGATTTGATGGCAGAGAGTAAAAAAATTGTGCCCTATTTGGATATGCCGATCCAACACGTAACAGATTCGATGCTTCGTATTATGAAACGAGGCGGAAAATCTGCTCGCATCCGCGATATTTTTGAACGTGCCCGCAAAAAAATTCCCAATGTCACCCTTCGTACAACGATAATTGTGGGGCACCCGGGCGAAACAGAAACAGATTTTGAGGCGTTAAAAAAGTTCGTAAAGGAGTTTCGATTTGATCGTCTCGGCGTGTTTACATATTCCCATGAAGAAAACACCAGCGCGTTTGAACTCGATGATTTGGATCCGGATATCAAACAAGAACGGTATAACGAATTGATGGAAATTCAACAAAGCATTTCGTTGGAAAAAAACCAGGAGAAAATCGGCCAGCATACAACGATTTTGATCGATGAAGTTGATTGGGCTGCGTTTACCGCCGCCGGTCGAACTGCCGGAGATTCCCCGGAAATTGACAATGAAGTAATCATTGAATCACTTGATCGAGCGCTTCATGTTGGTGAATTTGCAGACGTCGAAATTACAGACGCCTCCGAATATGAACTATATGCAAAATTAAGGAATACTTAAAATGAAATATAACCTGAAAATCATCGGCCTTTGGCTAAGTTTAATTTTTAGCACCACTGCGTTTTCGCAATACTCCGGCGGAATGGCAAAAGCGGTGGACGGCTTTCCGGTTTTTACCTTAAAAGTATTTTCGACCTTCTCTAAAGATGCCGGCGAACCTAACGCAAAAATTATTACTCAATTTGTCAACGATAATTTAACCTTTATTAAAAACGATTCCGGTTTTGAGGCGGAACTTCAAATTGAATATTTTATTACGGAAAAAGGCAAAGGTTATGTATTTAACCAGACCATCAACAAGAGAATTCATGTTCGTGATTACGCTGAAACCGAATCGAAAAAGCGGATAAACACCTTTTATCATGAAGTAGCTTCATCACCCGGAAAATATGAAGTTACCGTAACCACATCGGATAAAAACAATAACAAACAATTTAGCCAAACCACAAAATTTGAAGTAGCGGATGCGGCTTCCGGCGATAAAAAATTTATTATCAGCGATGTATTATTTTTTAGCGAATACGAGACGCATGCTGATGGCAGCATAAAAAACTTTCACCCGCAGCTCACCAATTCGTTCTCGACCGATAAACAATTTATTTATGCTTATTTCAATAGTTTTACTTTCAATAATAACGACAGTATATTTTTTAAATACCAGGTTAAAGATGATCGCGGTGTTACCGTTACCCAAAATCAATACATTCCGGACGATAAATCGAATTACATGGAGCATTTTATTCGGTTAAATCGGTACTATTTTAATCGTAATAAGTATGTTATGGAGTTGTTTGCAAATTTGGGTGAGCAATGGGTCGTAAAAAACACTGCGTTTACATTTTTCTGGCGATTCTCTCCAAATACTGTTAGAGATTTGGATTTAGCAATGGAGCAGTTAAAATATATTGCCGAAAATGATTCTCTAAAATATTATAAAAAAGCCTCTTTTCAAGAAAAGAAGAAGTACTTCGAGCGGTTTTGGGCCGAAAAAGACCCTAACCCGGACTCGGAAGAAAACGAGCTGATGGATGAATACTACCGCAGGATTAATTTCGTAAATACCAATTTTTCTTCTTCCGGGGTTGCAGGGTGGTTAACCGATCGCGGGCGAATTTTTATCAAATTTGGCGAGCCGGATGAACTTGAGCGCCATCCGTTTGAAGCGCAATCTTACCCCTATCAAATATGGCGGTATTATAGTGCGCAAAAGACGTTTCTGTTTATCGACAGAACCGGTTTTGGTGACTACGACTTGCACCCGTCCTATTATTATGTCGAATTCGAATAGAAGAGTGCCGCATTGGTTGTCGAGTGTTCCGGTGTTTTTCGCAGGAACCACTTTGTGGCAAGCAAACGACACTTAGACACTTGAATACTAATAAGATTTAATTTGTTGTTATTTTAGAAGTTACGCTGCTTTAAAATATTTACCTTTTGCCACAAATTTCGCAAACTTTCACCACTATTAACCCACCTTCCTTACGATTAAATAAAAGACCCCAAGTGTACGAAATATCCAATCAAAAACCAAATGGTTGGCGGGCTAAAAATAAAAAAAAATAGTTTTTGCGATAAGTCCTTAATAAACTACGAGAAAGATGCCCGTTTTACGTGAAACCAATTTTATGTAATGTTTCATGGAGTATTTTCGGATTTTTATCTTCGTTTAGTAAAACCCCTTTAGTCAAAAAACTAAATTTTGTCTGTGACGAATGTCTATAATTTTTTTAGAAAAAAATTATCTAGTCGTTTGGTTTTTAGGGGTGAGTTTTTTTATTATTATAGCTCGTGAGGGCTATTAACGCCACCGTTATAAACGCAAGCGCGTTCTATAATCCATCTATTATTAAACTATTTTCTCTGAGTCTGTTCCTTAGGGGTAGGATTGGTATATTAGGAATGAGTCAAGTACAGGCAGTACGCTTAAAAACACCTTCCGAGCATTTGCTCCCAGTAAACGTCGAGAGGTTAGCATTTGATGCTTCGGGCGAAGCATTGAAACCGAGGGCAGTGGTTACAAGTGTTCAGAAACAGTGGGATGAATGCTTAGCCGAAATTGCCAAAGAGGTTCCCCACCAAACGATCCAAACCTGGTTTAGACAAATAACCCCCATTTTTTTTGTTGATAACTTTCTATTTTTACAAGTGCCTTCCAAGTTTTTTAGCGAATGGATTGAAACTCACTATGGCAGCATTTTAACGGAATCGGTTGTCAGCAAATTCGGCAATGACATTAAAGTTGAATACCTAATAGCGCCGGTTAAAGAAAACAAAGCCAATTCATTGCCGGTCACTACCGCTGCCGAACCCCCTCCGGTCATTTTAGCGATCGGGGAAAAAGATCAAACTGAACCTCAACATAAATGTCGTGATTTGAATCACGGATTTCGATTTGAAAACTTTTTTGTGGGGAGAGAAAACGAATTTGTTTATAATGCCGCTCAAGTTGTCGCGAAAAAACTAACGAGTGCAGAATACAATCCGCTTTACATCTTTGGAGAAACCGGTTCCGGCAAAACCCATTTGATAAATGCAATGGGCAATGCAATACAGGAATTTCATCCGGCACTCAAGTTAATCCTTATTAGCAGCGAGCGATTTTTGAATGATTATGTCAGTGCGGTTCAAGCGCAAAAGGTTGGGCAGTTTCGAAAATCATTAATCGATGCAGATGTATTTATGTTTGAAAATCTGCCATCGTTAAAAGGCAAAGAAAAATCCCAGGTAGAATTACTTTATATACTTTCGGAACTCTTGAATAAAGGGGCGCAAATCATTATAACTGCCAATGTTTCCCCGGGAGATTTAAAGCACTTTAATCCCGGGCTAATTTCTTTTTTGCAAAAAGGATTGATTGCGGATATTCCGCCGATTGAAACACAAACGCGTGAAAAAATTATCCGCCATTTTTTAGCTAAAAACGAAATTTATTTAGATGAGAAAATTATTCAATTCCTGGCGGAAAACCTTGATACCAATATACACAACTTGCGTTCGGTAATCGTGCGAATTATTGCCCAAATCTCCCTCACAGAAAGGCCATTAGTATTAAACGACGTAAAATATATCGTTTCACAAATTTGCCCGGGATGTTATTATGGCGATAGCTCAACACCGTTGCGGAAAGAAATCGGGATAGATGAAATTATTAACGCCACCGGAAGCTTTTTTAAAGTGCCCGGAGATCTTATCCAGGGCGTATCCAGGAAACAAAAAGTATCGCAGGCACGCCAGGTGGCTATATATCTTTGCAGGGAATTGACTGATGAGTCTCTGAACTGTATTGGATATCACTTCTCGAATTTGCACCATGCATCTGTCCTTTACTCCTACAATAAAATAAAAGACAGTATCGAAGAAAATGCCCGCATTCGTAATTCCGTTCAAAAAATAAAAGCCCTCCTTTAACTCCTTATCCTTACATCGGTTACTTTTAACAGGCCTTTAGAGAATTTCCATTTTTTTGAGAAATGCGCTTCGACATTTATTTTTTGATATTTTTTTCGAGTTTTAGCGTTATATATTAATCTTTTGGGGAATGTATTTCGATCCATATCGACCGATTGTCACAGGTTGGGATTAAGAAAGGAATATGGCTTTTATGCGCGGCCTTAAATTAGTTTTGATTTTTTTTATGTTACTAACCGTTACATTTATACAAATTCAATCACCTTCGCCAGTATTGTTCGATACAGTTTATGCCCAACCGGATTCGATAAAATCACCTCAAAACACAACGCCGCCAACAAGCACGGATTTTGAAAATGGAAAATTAGCTTCTGTAAAGGATTCAATCATTGTATTTAATCCCGGTCGAGTTTTCCCGGATTCCGTATGGTCGGATTCTTTGGTTAACCTTCCC
>CAXHHS010000449.1:0-6096 GCA_964015645.1 uncultured bacterium | reverse complement strand
GTTTACTCCTTTCTCGATCAGGACCTCAACAACCTTTACCTGGCGGAAGACCGTTTAGGAAACATTATCGGGAATTTTACCATTCTAGCAATTTTTATCGCTTGCCTCGGTTTATTTGGTCTGGCGGCTTTTTCAGCAGAGCGGCGCACCAAAGAAATCGGCGTTCGTAAAGTGTTAGGCGCATCGATTGGGAGCATTTTTTTGCTGCTATCGAAAGAATTTGTAGCGCTGGTGCTAATTGCGAATATTGCTGCAATCCCGCTGGCGTATTATGGAATGCAACAGTGGTTGCAAAACTTTTCCTTCAGTATAGAAATCGATTGGTTTGCATTCCTTTTTGCGGCATTGATCGCATTTCTCATCGCCATTATAACGGTTAGTTATCAGGCGGTTAAAGCAGCAGTTGCTAATCCGGTAGAATCGCTAAGATACGAGTGACAAGAAATTTAACGATTTAGTGATTTGGCCGATTTAGCAGTTATATCGTCAATCACCAAATCACTAAATCACCAAATCACTAAATAAAAAAGGCACGTTTACATGATTGTTAGAATGGGAATTTTATTAACCTCGACCCTGATAATCCTTGCCGCTGCCCAGGATGCTAAAATCAATCTCACTAACTCCGAATTCCAGGCTCGCGCGCCGCGCTGGGCGCCGGATGGCACGCAGATTCTGTTCGACGCTAATCGCGATGGCAACTGGAACATTTAGGTGATGAATGATGACGGCTCCGATCCGGTTCGCCTGACGCAACATTCCGGCGATGATCGTTACCCCGGCTGGCATCCATCCAGAGAGCAGGTTGTTTTTCAAAGCAACCGCGACAGCCTGCCGGAGCTTTACCTGCTTTCGCTTTCGAGTAAGGACGTTCAGCGTTTAACCAACAGCCCGGAAGAAGAGTTAGTCGCTGATTTTTCTCCCGATGGCAGCCGGATTGCATTTTTTTCCAACCAAAATGACAACCTGGATATTTTTATATTAACCATCGAAGATGGCAGCATCCGGCAAATTACCGATAATCCTTTCCGCGATGTCTGGCCGCGCTGGTCCCCGGATGGCAAAAAAATCCTTTTCTTCTCCCGCCGCGATACCAATGGCGAAGAAGATGAGTTGTATACCATGAACCCCGACGGCTCCGGTGTCAAACGCATTACCCATCACAAAGGCCATGATTTCTGTCCTGCCTGGTCGCGCAATGGAAAATGGATCGCTTCCGCCGTCATCGATGAAACCGAAGGAAGGGGCATTGGCATTTTCGACCTCGAAGGCAATTTAAAAAAGGTTATCGGTAAAAACGGGTTCAGGGTGACCACGCCAAGCTGGTCAGCGGATGGAACTAAAATCGCCTACGCCTATGCAACGAAGGAAGGGGATGTGTATGACATTTATGTGGAGACTACCAAATAGTTTGGATGTGTTTTGAATTTCTAAGGCTCCGATCCGCTGTAACCAGGGAGACATTCTTAACAAGCGCAGTTGCGACGATGATTCGATTCGCCGGATCACTTGTTATTGTCGAAGATAGTTCAACGGATAAGTTTGCAATTTCCGGCGTAATGTTTTGAAAAATATATTTATTAGAGGTTTTTATCAATTGAGTGAAGGTTAGGTAATCTGTTTCGATTCGTATTCTTTTTTTGTGAATCAATATCGCAATTTCCCACAGCGAAATGTCGCAAAAAATGATTCCATCGCTTTCGTTTGCCGCTTTAATCTCGGCTCTCGCCTTGCGAGAAATTTTCTCGGGCTGCAATGCGTCCCAAATAATGACATGGGTATCAACAACTATCATTTATTTGCATCCCATTCATCACTAATAGGAGAAATAACATCTCCGACAAAAGCTGTTTTGCGGAGTTCTGCCAGTGTTTTTCGCGCCTGTGCCATTTTTCCTTCCGGTGGAAGCAACCGGGCAATTTCGCGTCCGCGCGATGTAATGGCAATGGTCGCTCCGGATTCAATACGTTTTAATATTTGCATTAAATTTGCCCTAAGCTCGCTGACAGCAATTGTTTCCATAATGAATACCTATACATTTTTGTACAATTGAATTGTACGAAAAAAACAGCAATTATGCAAGCAAGAGGATTCTACCATGCTCAAAAACTACCTCACAATTGCCTTACGCAATTTAGTGCGAAGAAAGCTGTTGTCACTTATCAATCTCACCGGCCTGGCTTTTGGGATTGCTTTTATGCTGTTGATCGGACTGTTTCTGTATTTTGAGCTTAGCTACAACCAATCCTTTCGCAATTTTGATCATATCTATCGCCTAATTGATGCCGCAGAAAATGGATATGCGATTGATTACCGGGTACGCGACGCTATGGTAGAGAAAATTCCCGGTGTTAAAAATGCCAGCCTGATGAACAAATACCCGGTGGAAGTCAATTACAACGACCAGGTTTTCCAATTCGAAAATATGCTGATTGTTGATGTAAGTTTTTTGGAAATCTTCGATTTTACCTTCCGCAATGGCAACCCGGCAACGGCATTTCGCACTGCCGAAGGCGTAGTCTTGACGGAGGCAACGGCACTTAAAATATTCGGCAGTATGGATGTTTTGGGAAAACAACTTATTGTTGATCATGAATATGAAATGACCGTGACCGGTGTCGTGCAAGATTTACCGCCGAATACCAGTTTTCGAGCCGATCTGCTCGTCAGCGTAGAAAATACCAGGCAAAAACGGTTGCCCTTTTCAATGAGCTGCCAGGAATATGACGGAATCGATGACAGTAAATGTAAATACCCCTTCAATATTTTCGTAGAGCTAAATCCGAATGCTGATGCGGCTGCAATTGCGCAGCAAATCCCATCACTCTTCGATCCTGATGATTACCGTTTCCCTGACGAAGTGCGCCTCACTTCGTTTAAAACAAATTACTTTGATACTCAATACAATGATCGCGATCTGGCGCATGGCAATGCCGGTCTGGTGAGAACGCTGGCATTAATTGGCCTTGTCATTCTCACACTTGCGGTCATCAATTATGCCAACCTGACGACTGCCGGTTACAAGTACCGCCTAACCGAAATTGGCGTCAAAAAATGCCTCGGTGTGCAGAGACGGGCGTTGATTACGCAATTTTTAGTCGAATCCCTACTTTTCTGCTTATGCGCTGTATTGTTGGGAGTTGCCCTTGCAGAA
This sequence comes from uncultured bacterium, assembly GCA_964015645.1. Classification (GTDB taxonomy): domain Bacteria; phylum Calditrichota; class Calditrichia; order RBG-13-44-9; family J075; genus CAXHHS01. The sequence continues at coordinate 2,942 of CAXHHS010000449.1, read as the reverse complement.
ATCTTTCTTCCCTATTTTAATCAATACGTGGAAAAACCGCTGCAAATCCGTTTTTTTGATGATGTGCAATTCAGCCTTCTTTTTATGGCATTTATTTTTCTGCTGAGCATTATCGCGGGTTTTTTTCCTGCACTTTTGCTTTCCAAAATATCGCCGCTGGCACTCTTTCGGAGCAACCCGTTTATCAAAGGTACGGCGAGCCATTACCGGAGCGTGTTGAGCGTTTTTCAGTTTAGCACTGCTATTGTGTTAATTTGCTTTTTGCTGGTAATGTCCCGCCAAATCGATTATGCCAAACATAAAGATCCCGGGTTTGAAGCCGGGCAACTGCTTTATTTGAATATTCATCACAAAATGCGCGATAGACTGCCAGCACTTACCGACAGGCTCCGGCAGTACCATGGCCTGGAATCATTATCCATCACGAATGGCATTCCCGGGAAAATCAATGTCAATCTCAATGGGTTCGACACTATCGTGATCGATGCCGATGCGATAAAGACGTTCGGATTTCAGCTTGTGCGAGGACGCGAGCCGCTGCCCGGCGATCTAAACAAAGTGTGTTTGATTAATTCTATGGCGTTATCAAAATTCGAAAATGGCGATTTTCGCGGCCAGGAAATCAATGGCAGCAAAATTATCGGGGTGGTATCGGATTTTCACTTTGCACCGATGTACAAAAAGATAGCGCCACTGGTATTGATGTATAGCGATTGGGGTGGCCACCAAATCACCCTGCGCACCTTCGGCCCGGCGGCGGAAACCGTTTCTTTTATCCGCGAAGCCTGGGCGGAAATTTGCCCGGATTTTCCCCTTGATTTGCAATTTTATAATGACGCCTTTGCCGCCATGTACCGCCAGGAAGAAAACCTGGCCCGACTGATCAGCATTTTTGCCAGTGTAGCGGTGGTGATCTCCTGCATGGGCATTTTCGGGCTGGCCGTTTTCCAATCTCAACAACGGGTTAAGGAAATCGGGATTCGCAAAATTTTAGGCGCAACCGTCACGGAAATCACTGCTATGCTCACCGGAAATTTTACCAGGTGGGTTCTGATCGCAAACCTTGTCGCCTGGCCGGTAGCCTATTTTATCGCCAGCAAATGGCTGGAGAATTTTGCCTATCGAATTGAGCTGCAATGGTGGATGTTTGCGCTAGCAGGCGGGTTAGCCCTAATGATTGCGCTTTTAGCCGTAAGCGCGCAGGCAATCAAAGCAGCGCTGGCAAACCCGGTCGATGCGCTACGATGTGAGTAAATTCGCATGGCGCATAAAGCAGAACGCAAAGCGTAATTTAAATTTTTCGCTATGCCCTATGCGCCATGCGCTTTGCGAAGGAGAATATCATGCTTAATAACAATCTCAAAATCGCTTTCCGAAATTTCTCTCGCCACAAAGGTTTAACCGCTATCAATATTGCCGGGTTGGCGGTAGGGATTGCCTGTTTTTTACTGGTCGCTATTTGGGTAGCGGATGAATTGAGTTACGACCGTTTTCATCCCGATGTAGAGCGGCTCTATCGTGTGGTGGTGGATTACGAGACCGCCAGCGGCATCCAGGAATATGCCGTTAGCGCAGCGATTATGGCAAAAACGATGGCGGAAGAAATCCCTGAAGTAGAGATGGCCAGCCGTTTTGCCTATCGTGGTATGACGGCGCTGAACCCGCTTCGGAATAAGCCCTTTCTCGAAAATACCATTTGCTTTACAGAACCTTCCGCATTTGAACTATTCGCCTTCGATTTTGTGAAGGGTGATCCGCAAACCGCTTTATCTCAGCCAAACACAATGGTCATCACCGAGGCGATAGCCGAAAAATTTTTTGGAGATAAGGATCCGTTTGGTAAATCGCTGGTATTAAACGGACGCTGGTTCGGGGGCATAGATGAGCGGGAATATCGTATCACCGGCATCATCAAAAACCTCCCGGAAAATACCCATCTAAGCGACCGCCAAATCTTTCCGTCATTTGCCACTTTCGAGCAAATTTCTCCCCGCCAGGCGAATAGTTGGGAAGCGATTTCGTTTCGCTGTTACGTTCGCTTACAACCGGGCGCAAAAGTGGCATCCATCGAAAGCAAATTACCAGCAATGCTTTCCCGCCATGCTGATCCCGGTGATGCCGAAGGCGTTACCATCCGTTTGCAGCCAGTTACCGATATTCATCTTTATTCTACCCGTGTCTTCGATGTGCCGCATGGTGATATCGCCAATGTCTATATTTTTTCTGCGATTGGCTTACTGATTATCTTGATCGCTTGCATCAATTTTATGAACCTCTCTACCGCCCGCTCCGTGAAACGCAGCAAAGAAGTAGGCGTCAAAAAAGTATTGGGCGCCGAACGCCCGCAGTTGATCGCTCAATTTTTGAGCGAGGCGCTAATTGCCAGCACTTCGGCCACTATTTTGGCGATGGTTATTGTGGAACTGGTACTGCCGGTATTTAATGAATTGAGCGGGAAAAACCTCGCTATCGACTGGTTGAGCAGCGGGATGCTCGCCGGTTTGCTAGGCCTAACACTCCTCGTTGGTCTTTTTGCCGGGCTATATCCGGCTTTTTTTCTCTCAGCGTTTAAACCGATTACAGTTTTAAAAAGCAGCCGTTCGGCAACCTCATCCAATAGCGCGCCTTTGCTACGCAAGGGGTTGATTATCTTTCAATTCTGTATTTCGGTTGTTTTGATTATCGCTACCGGCATCGTGTACCAGCAGTTGGATTATTTTCGCACGAAAAAATTGGGATTTGACAAGGAGCGGGTGGTTGCCCTGAGAATTCTTTCCCGCCCAAACGATTTTAGCTATACTGGATTCAAAAACGAATTGCTGCAGCACCCGGGTATAAAAATGGTCACGCGCGGTTCCTCCATGCCCACGAGTGGTGCGATGCGGCCCGGGTACAAACTGTCCGGCACTCCCGCACGCAAACCGGAATCGAGTCCCACCTAC